>NZ_LZMG01000445.1:0-5707 GCF_001673615.1 Mycobacterium sp. 1245499.0 | reverse complement strand
GTTGGCCAGTTCCAGGCTGCTGATCGCGATGGCCGGGTTGATCGCCACGGTCTCGGCGGCCCGGCCGCGGAAGCCGGCGGCGTTGGCGCGGTCCTGCGGCGTGGAACCGTCCGAGCCTATGTCGCCGTTGATGTTTCGGTTGTTGATCATGTCATCGGCGTGCCATTCGGCGGCCAGCGTGAGGGCGTTGTTCCTGACGACGTCGTTGGTGCAGCCCGCCTGGTGCTGCAGGGTGTAGACGGCCGACACCACCGCGCTGTTGAGCCGCTTGTTGTCGGCGTGCGCGGCCGGGGCCGCCACAGTGGCTGTCCCCAACAGCACCACGCCGACGGGCAGCACCCGGGCGCAGCGGCGTACCGATACTTCCATCACGATTCCTCGGGTCACACCGGGTCGAAGCGCGAAACCAGCCATCGGCCGTTGACCTTGTCCAGGGTCATCCGCACAACGGGCTGGGTGTCGGTGGGAGCGCCCGCACCGATGGTCACGGTCTGGTCGACATACACCAGCGCCACGGCATGGGTTTCAGATGCCGAAACCGACGCCGCCGCATTGACTTTGGCGACCGACGAGATGTGCTTCTCCTTCGCACCGGGAACGACGACCTGACGCGTCAGCTCGCCGTAGGCGTCCTTGAACTCACCGGTCAGCCGTTCGCGCGCCGCGGCGAGGTCCTTGTCCACCGTGTCGGCGTGATAGGACAACAATGCGATGGCGTCTTCGCGGGCGGCCTGCACCGATTCGGTGCGGGCCTGGGCGAGATCATCGGCCGCCCCGGCCGACCACTTGAGGTAGCCCGCGCCGAGCGCCAACACCAATGCGAGGCCGGGCAATACGCCGTAGGCGAACACCTGCGGCCACCCGATGCGCCGCCTGGTCCGCGCGGCCTTCGGTTGCGCCTCGGTGGACGGTTCTTCCGGCTCGGTGACCTCCGATTCCTGGTGTACGTCTTTGGTTGCCGGGTCCAGTTCCTCGTCGGCCGTATCGACTTTCACGTCCTCGTTCAGTGTCGTCATGGCACGAACACCACATTGGAGACCTTGGCGTCATCGCCGACCGATCGGACCTCGATGCGCATGCGCCATTCCCGGGGCGCCTCTTCACCGCCGGCGGTGCGCGACTTCACCGCGACCGCCACCAGCACCTGGGCGGAGTCGCCGCGCTGGGATTCCAGTCCGGCATCGGTGACCGTCCCTTCCGATTTCGACTGTGCGGCCTTGACGACCTCCTCGAACGGCTTGGCCCGCTGTTCGAAGTCGTCGCGGAATGCTCCGGTGGCCAGGTCGAGGATGCGCTGCACGTCGGCGTCGACCTGGGTGTAGTTGATCGTGGTGAGGTTCACCGCGCCCTGGCGGGCCGTCGCAACGTACAGGTTCTGCCGGGCCTGCGCCTCGTGCTTCTGGTAGGCCCGGTATCCGAGCCAACCACTCAGGCCGGCCAGTGCGGCCACGATGACGGCGCTGGCCACCAACGCCGTCCCGACGCGCGACAGCCGCCGCCGCTGGAGGCGCTCGCGCCACCGCGCGAACCGGCCCGCGACCGGACTCTCATCACCGTCGGCGTGTTCGGCGTGCAGCTTTTCAGCCTGCTCGGTTTCGGCGGCGTCGAGGTCCTCGGCGACGTCGATTGCCGTTGGCTCGTCGACGGTTTCCTCCGTCGTAGAGATTTCGGGTTTGTCCGCCATGGTGCTCCTTAAAACTGTCAGGGTTGCGGGACAAGTAGTTGTTGCCAGTTCTTGGCACGCGGGTGGGCCAGGTCCGATTGGGTATAGCGGCGGCCGTCTGGCCCGATGTAGTCGCCGGTGGCCGGGTCATAGGTCGCGACGGCGGGCGGCGGGGGCGGCGCCGCGGCGGTGCCACGCGGTGGTGGCAGTCGCGGGTCCTGCCCCGGCGGGTAGAGCGGCACGCCCTGGCCGGTAGTCGTGGCGTTCGGGTCGCCCTTCCAGTTGTAGCCGTCGTTGAGCGGCACGTACTCCTCGTCGCTTTCACACAGCTCTATCGTGGGCGCCCTCTTCCACGGCTTGCCCTCGCACGGAATGTTGCGCACCCCACGGACATTGAACTCCGAGTCCTGCGGCACCCGGCAGAACAGGTCCGCGGCCGGCCGGTCCGGCGCGTCGACGCTGGCCGGTGAGCGGCGTTGCTGCGGCGGCAGGTAGCCGGTGGTGCACGGTGGCGGCAGGTTGAGGTTCAGGTTGAAGTCCAGCTGGGCACCCCGGTACTCCTGCTTGGTGTTAGAGCTGGGCACGATGATGGCCGCCATGGCCGCGATGCCCTGCGGGAGCAGGACCAGGAGTTGCTCGATGTCATGGCGGTAGACGACGGCGATGTCGCCCAGGCTCACCAGATTGGCGAACAGCACCGGCAACGCCGGCGCCACCCGGTCCAGCATCGCGCGGCCCTCCTCGACGCCGGAAGTGCCCTGTGTCAACAGGTCTCGCACCGCGGCGTCCTGGGCCTTGAATTGCGCCATGATGGCCGCGGTGTGGCCGGCCCACGTGGCGATCGCCTCGGATGTCTGCACCTGCGAATTGAGTACCGCCGGCGACTGGTCGATGAGGGCGGCAAGCGGGTCGACGGTGCGACCCCCGGCGATGGCCAACGCGGTCGAGCCGTCGACGATGCGGGACAACTCCGGACCGAGGCCGCCGACCGCCCGATTGGTCTCGTCGATCACCGTGCGCAGGTTGTCGCGTGGAATCGCTTGCAGCGCACGGTTGGTCAGGTCGAGCAGGTGCCCGATGTCGACGGGCACGTCGACGTGTCCGGCGGTGATGACGTCGCCGTCGCGCAACGTGTGGGAACCATCGCCGTCCTTGCCGGGGGTCAGTTCGATGTACTGCTCGCCGATCGCGGATCGGCTGTGCACCGACGCCTGCACGTCGGAGGGCACCTTGACTCCCGATCGCATGGCCAGGACCGCGCGCACCCCGGTGGCGGTGACGTCGACCGACTTGACCTGTCCCACGTCGGTGCCGCGGTAGGTGACGACCGACGTCTCGTAGAGACCACCCGATTGCGGCAGATCGACGGTGACCTTGTACTCCCCGATCCCGAACAACGTGGCAGGCAGCTTCATGAAGTTGAATGCCATTGCGCCACAGGAGACGACGGTCACCAGCGTCAGGATTGACAACTGGATCCACGTCCGGCGATTCAACCGAAGCATTCAGTATCCCCCGAAATGGTACGGATAGGTCAGCGGGTTACCCCCGGTGACCGGGCTCGGCTGCATGCCGATGGTGCGACCCCACTGCAGTTCGAGCTGGGTGAGGTTGCCTTCCCAGCGCGAGCCGGTGAACAACCCTTGGTCGATGCGGCTCAACGTCAGATCGACGATCAGGGTGAGGTTGGCGTAGTCGCCGCGGAACCAGTTCCGCACGGTGGATGCCGGCCACGGGTAGGTCGCCAGGCCGTCCAGACCCTTGGTGAGGGAGGGGCCGGCATCGGCGAGCGAGCGCAGCACCGGCGCGATGTTGCGCAGGTTGTTCACCAGCGATTCCTTGCTCTGGTGGATGGTGTCGGCGGCGATCGCGCTGAATTTGCCGACCTGATCGATCGTGTCGGCGATCTTGGTGCGCTCCTTGGCCAGAACGTCCAGCGCCTTGGGCACCGACGTCAAGGCCTTGTCCACGACCGTGTCGTTCGCGGCAACCTGGCCGACCAGAGAGTTGAGATTCTCTGCGGCGGAGATGATGTCGTCGGTCTGATCATTGGTGCGCGCGATGAACTCATCGATCTGGTTGAGCAGGCTGCGCATGTCGTTCTCGCGGCCGGCGAACGCCCTGGCGACCGCCTGCGTGATTTCCTGCAGCTGGCCGATGCCCCCACCGTTCAACAGGATCGACACCGACGCCAGCGTCTGCTCGGTGGTGGGATACAGGCTCGCGCGCGACAACGGGATCACCGACCCGGCCTTGAGTTGGCCTACCGGCGCTTCACCTTTGGGCGGCGCGAGTTCGATATGCATCGAACCGAGCAGGCTGGTCTGCCCGAGCTTCGCGGTCGAATTGGCCGGCAGGTGCACGTCGCCATTGATCCGCATGGTGACCAGGGCATGCCAATCCTGCAGCTCGATCTTGGTGACGTTGCCGACGTTCACGTCGTCCACCCGGACCCGGGTGTTCTCCTGGATGGTGACCACATCGGGCATCTGCGCCTGGATCGTGTACGAGCCCGGCCCCCCGCCGGCGGTACCGGGCAGCCTGAAGGAGTTCAGGCCGCGCCAACCACACGCCGACAGGGTGACCACGCATATCAGCCCCAGGACCGCGGCCCCAGCGCGCCTCATGAGGGCCCCGTCGGCAGCATCAGGTTCTGTAGCACCTCGATCGAACTGGTCGTGTTCGACGGCGGCGCGGGCGGGGCCTCGGTCGGCGGCGGCTGGTCGGCCGGCGCCGGCTGCTCGGGAGGCGGCGCGGGCGCGCCATCCGGCGGCGCGGGCGCCTCAGGCGGGGGCGGCGGCGTGTACCCGGGCCGCAGCCAGTCCTCGCTGTAGGTGATCTCGCTGGGCCGCGCCTGCGTCCCGACGAACGGGTTAATTCCCGCCGGAATGTAGTTGTAGATACGGTTTTTGATGATCGGGTTGAGGTACTGCAGGCACAGCTTCGATACCCGCGCCAGGCGCGCCCGCGACGCCGCCTCGATCGAGCTGCAGATGAACTGCGGGATGTCGGCGAAGTTGTTCAGGGCCAGGATGCCGGTCATCGCGCTCTGGGCCGGCTGGTAGATGTTCAAGAAGTTCTGAAACACCGTCGGGGCGATGTGCAGGATCTGCTTGATATCGCCGCGGCTGTCATTGAGCGCCGTGGTGATGGAGCCCAATCGGTCGAAGGTGACGCCCGCCGCTTCGCGGTTCTCGGCCAGAAAATCACGCACGTCCGTGAGCGCGCCGTCCAGCGACTTCAACGCGTTGCCGACTTCGTTGGGGGTGTTGGACAGCAGCGTCGTCACGCCGGCCATGTTCTGGTTGAACGAGGCCAGCAGATCGCTGCTCGAGTACAGCGCGGACACCAGCAGTTGCAGGTTACGCACCGTGCTGAAGATGTCGTCGGCGTGATCGCCGAGCGCCGAGATCGCCTCGGAAAGCTTGAGCACGGTGTCGCGGGCGGTGTCGCCCTGGCCGCGCACGTTGTCCGCCGCCGAGTCGATGAACTCGCCGACGGAGTTGACCCCGCCCGGGCTGGTGGGCTGCAGGGCGTCGGTGAGTTTCTCCAGCTGCTTGCGGAAGTCATCCCATTCGACGGGAACCGCGGTGCGGCTCAGGGGAATCGAGGCGCCGGCGCTCAGCTTGGGGCCGCCGGAGTACGCCGGGACGAGCTGGACAGCCCGCGACGTCACCAGCGATGGCGACAGGATCGCGGCGCGAGCATCCGCGGGGATCGAATACTGCTTGTCGACCGAGAACGTCACCTTGGAACTGCCGGGCTGGGGCTCGATCTTATCGACCACGCCGACGGCGACGCCGAGGATGCGAATCTCGTCGCCCACGAACAGACCGTTGGCCTCGGTGAAATACGCCGAGTACGTATTCTTTTCGACGTCTTTCCACAGCTTGTTGCCGACCACGAACGACGCCACGACCAGCGTCAGGATCAGGGTGGCGGCGGTCGCCTTCTGTAGGGTGCCCCGACTGATGTTCATGGCGAATCGAAATCGTGGGGCGAGGGCGGCGGAATAGTGCGGATGGGCGGGGTGGACGGCGGGGG
>NZ_LZMG01000444.1:0-947 GCF_001673615.1 Mycobacterium sp. 1245499.0 | reverse complement strand
TCGACGAGCTAGACGCGCTGTCGGACACCGAGCTGCTCGACTTCACCATCCTGGCAAAGGTTTTCGGGTATCCGACCACCACCGAGGCGCAGGATTCGGCGGTCAGCCCGCGCGGCTACCAGGCGCTGGCCGGCATTCCCCGGCTGCAGTTCGCCCACGCCGACCTGCTGGTCCGCTCGTTCGGGACGCTGCAGAACGTGCTGGCGGCCAGCGCCACCGACCTGCAATCGGTCGACGGCATCGGCGCGATGTGGGCCCGCCATGTGCGGGAAGGACTGTCGCAGCTGGCGGAGTCGACGATCACCGACTCGCTGAACTAGGTGAATGCTAGGTGCGTGATCGGCCTCAGCCGGCCGGCGGGGCCATCGGCGGCGCCTCGGGCTGCGGCACCGCGCCCGGCTGACCCGGTCCGGGCACCGGGCCCGGCGGCGGTGGCGGCTGGTTCATGATGAACGGCACCGGCATCGAGCGCAGGTTGCCGAGCTGCACGACCAGGTTGTAGGTGCCCGGACCGATCGCCGGCCGCGGCAGCGGGCAGTGCGGCGCCGAGCCCATGCCCGTCCACGTCACCGCGGTGGTCACCTGCTCGCCCGGGGTGAAGGTCTTGATCAGCGTCTCGTTGGACGGCGCGCAGTCCAGGTTCGACCACAGCCGCTTGTTGTCCAGCGAGTAGACGTAGGCCGCCAGCACCGCGGCGCCGACGTCGCGCTTGCAGGCCACCAGTCCGATGTTGGTGACGACCATGGTGAACTTCGGCTGGTCACCGATGAAGTACTGGGGCGCGTTGGTCAGGCCCTTGACCGCCAGCGTCGAGTCGGGGCAGTCGTCGCCCTCTTTGAGCACCGGCGGGGGCTGCACCGCGGCGGTGGGGGTGGGATACCCGAAAACCTTTGCCAGGATGGTGAAGTCGAGCAGCTCGGTGTCCGACAGCGCGTCTAGCTCGTCGA
>NZ_LZMG01000443.1:0-9572 GCF_001673615.1 Mycobacterium sp. 1245499.0 | reverse complement strand
GTGCTCAGGTCGGCCAGGTCGTGGTCGTGCTCGTCGGCCAGGTAGCGGGCCAGCGCACGCTCGGAGGTGAAGACGCTGATGCGCCCGTTGCGGCCAAGGAAGATCGGCTGGTCGTCCAGGTAGCAGCGCAGCGTGTAGAAGGTGCCAGAACTCGTCATGATCCGGATCGGGTCGATCCCCACCTGCAGCCAGAAATCCTTGTCGCTGCCCAGCACCACGGTGTCGCCGGTCGCCCGCTCCTCGGTGTCCTCGGCCTCGTCCTCGTCGTCGTCCTCGGCCTCGTCGTCGGGATCCGCGGCTTCCTCGACGGCCTCATCGGCGGCGTCGGCGGCGTCGGTGTCCTCGTCGGCCTCGACCTCTTCGCGCTCTTCGGCGAGCTCGTCGGCGGCCTTCTCCGACAGCTTCTCGTCCACCTCGGGGGTGCTGACGATGCCGTCGATCGCGGCGAGCACGTCGTCCCAGCTGCGGCCGATGACCTCGGCGATCGTGTTCCAGCGTTTGGTGCCGGCCTTGCCGGTGAAGTGCTCGATGCCGCCGGAGACGGTGCCCAGGATGGGGTTGCCGTTGAAGAACTTCGACACCGCGGGCAGCTCGCACACCGAGCCGATGGACGACACGATGGCCAGCGTGCCGGCCAGCGCGGCCACCGACTCGTCGGTGGGCTTCTCCGCCACCAGCTCCTCGACGGCGATCAGGTCGAACTGCTTGTCCTCGGCGGGTTCGAAGGTGTGCGCGTGCGCCGAACGCAGCTCGTTCCACGACGGGTGGTCGGCCAGGTCGTTGTCGTCGTTCGAACGCACGAAGGCAACCAGGTCCGCGACGGAGGTGAACGCGAACAGGTCCTCGTCCTTGCCCAGGAACGCCTCCCACTCGTCGCCGGAGTCACGCCACCGGGGCGCCCACACGGTGTAGCGGTCACCATCGGACAGGCTCAGGCGGATGGGGACGAGGTCAGCAGCCATGCGGCACACAATAGCGACCTGATCTCTAGCCCCAGATATCGGTGATGGGCGCCGCGCTGGCGGCGTACCCCGTCTTGGGCAGTCCGTACATCTGCTCCACCGTGGACAGCACGTTGTAGTGGTTGATCTGTTCGCTGTAGCTGCCGGGCCGCACGTGCGCGCCGTAGAACACCGTCGGGATCTGGTTGCGGCTGCCGTTATCGTCCTCGTCGAACGTGACGATCAACAGGCTGTTGTTGGCCGCCGCCCAGTTCGCATACCCGGACAGGTTGCGGTTCAGCCACGAGTCGGCCTGCGCGATCGAGCCGTCGTGCATGTTGTCGTCGTTGTTGGGGATGACGAACGAGACGGTGGGCAGGCTGGCGTAGTTGCCCATCGGGAACGCGGAGAACGGCAGCGAGTTCGCCGCGGGCACGTTGGTGAAGTTGGCCCAGGGCACGTGCTTGCGCGCGTACTTGCCCGCGCTGCACACCGGCGAGCCGGCCGCGGGCAGGCCTTCGGCGAAGCCGACGAATGTGTAACCCGCCGCGAGCAATTCGGATCCCAAGTTGGGTGCGGCGCCGCCGTTGACCGGGCACAGGTCCTTGTTCACCCCGAAGGTGTTGCCGGCGAACAGCGCCAGATAATTCGGTTCGCTGGGGTGGGTTTCGGCGTACGACTGGGTCATGTTGGCGCCGGCCGCGGCCAGCGAGGTGATGAAGGGCGCCGACTTGTTGCCGATGATGCCGTTCTCGGAGCGGTTCTCCTCGACGACGATCACGATGTGTGCGGGTTGCGGAATGGCCGCTGCCGCAAGGCCTATGCGTGCGGTCAACGGGCTGGCCGCCAGCGCCAGCAACGCCACCGCGGCCAATGGCCGCAGGCCCCGGCACGCCCGGCCGATCAGCCTTCTCGGACTTCGAAATTCGCCCAACACGCCCGGAGTATATGAACGGGCGCAGGCGTTTTCCTGCGACGTCCGCAGCGTGTCAGGAGGGCTTTGCCCGATCGTTATATACCCTCAACCCCATGGAAGTGTCCGTCATCGACCACCCGTTGGCCGCCGCCCGGCTGACGGTGCTGCGCGACGAACGCACCGATGCAGCCGGTTTCCGCGCCGCGCTGGGAGAGCTGACGCTGATGCTGGTCTACGAGGCCAGCCGGGACGCGCCGCGAAAGTCGGTGCGGATCCGGACCCCGGTGGCGTCGACCGTCGGGACGCGCTTGGTCAAGCCGCCGCTGCTGGTGCCGGTGCTGCGGGCCGGGCTGGGCATGGTCGACGCCGCGCACGCGGCGATTCCGGAGGCCGAGGTGGGATTCGTCGGGGTCGCCCGCAACGAGCAAACCCACCTGCCGGTGCCCTATCTCGAGGCGCTGCCCGACAAGCTCGCGACCAGGCCGGTGATCGTCCTCGATCCGATGCTGGCCACCGGCGGGTCGATGGCGCATACCATCGGCCTGTTGCAGCGCCGCGGCGCAACGGATCTCACCGTGCTCTGTGTGGTGGCCGCCCCGGAAGGCCTTGCGGCGGTGGAGGAAGCGGCGCCCGATGCCCGGGTATTCACCGCCGCGGTCGACAAGGGGCTGAACAAGTCGGCCTATATCGTGCCCGGCCTCGGCGACGCCGGTGACCGCCAGTTCGGGCCCAACCTGTTCACCAGCTCTGCACCGCAGCGACCAGCCGCTCGCGCAGGGCGCGGGCGCGCCGCCGCGAAGCGCTCAGGTCGTCGTCGACCGCGCAGCGAATCTCCAAGTAGCACTTGAGTTTCGGCTCCGTCCCTGACGGGCGCACCACCAGCCTGATCGACGTGCCGTCGTCGCCGGCGGTAAAGATCAGCGCGTCGGTGATGTCGGTGAGCTGCGCGGGGTACCCGGCCAGCGTCGCCGGTGGGGCGGCCCGCCAGCGCCGCATCAGTTCGGCCGCCTCGGCGGCGTCGGCGACCCGGCGCGACACCGCGGCGACGTCGTGCACGCCGTACCGGCGGGCCAGCTCGTCGAGTAGGTCGCCGACGGTCCGGCCCCGTTGACCGGCCGCGGCCACCAGGTCGCACACCAGCACCGCCGCGCTGATGCCGTCCTTGTCGCGCACGGATGCGGGATCGACGCAGTGCCCGATCGCTTCCTCGTAGGCGTATACCAATGTGCCGCCGGGCACATCGGCGTCGGCGCGGGCCAGCCACTTGAAACCGGTGCGGGTTTCGACGTGGACCGCGCCGTGGTGCGCCGCGATCGCCGACAGCATCCGCGACGACACCAGCGTGCTGGCCACCACCGGTGTCGGCGTGTTGGTCGTGGACAGGATGTAATCGCCGAGCAGCCAACCGGTTTCGTCGCCGGACAGCATCCGCCACCCCTGTGTGTCGGGGATGCCGACGGCGCATCGGTCGGCGTCGGGGTCCAGCGCGATCGCCACGTCGGCGTCGACGTCGGCGGCCAGCGCCAGCAGCGCGTCGGTGGCGCCGGGCTCCTCGGGGTTGGGGAACGCGACCGTCGGGAAATCCGGGTCGGGGGCGAATTGCGCTCCAACGGAGTGCACTTCGGTGAACCCCGCGCGCCCCAACGCCTCGACGGCGACCGCGCCGCCCACCCCGTGCAGGGGGGTCAGCGCCACCCGCACCGAACCGCTGCCGCGCCGCAACCCGGCCGCCCGCTCGAGGTAGCGCCGCACCAGATCCGTCCGCGCGGGTTCGACCGGGGCCCGGCCGATCTGATCGGCCGGCGGGGCGGCGGCCATGGCGGCCTCGATCTCGCGGTCGGTGGGGGAGACGATCTGGATGCCGCCGTCGAGGTAGACCTTGTAGCCGTTGTCGCCCGGCGGATTGTGCGATGCGGTGATCTGGACCCCGGCCGCCGCACCGGTGTGACGCACCGCGAACGCCACCACCGGAGTGGGCATCGGGCCGGGCAGGAGGTATACCGAAAAGCCTTGAGCCGCAAGCACTTCTGCGGTGACGGTGGCGAACACCGCCGACCCGTGCCGGGCGTCGCGTCCCACGATCACCGACGAGCCGCGCAGGCCGCGCCCGATCAGTACCTGCGCAAGAGCCCAGCTGGCCCGGGACACCACGGCGACGTTCATGGCGTCGGGTCCGCCGCGCACCGGGCCGCGCAGGCCGGCAGTGCCGAACGTCAGCGGGTGGGCGAACCGCGCGGCGAGTTCGTCCGGGCCGCAGGCGGCGAGTTCGGCGGCCGTGCGCGGGTCGGGATCGTGGGCGATCCACTCCTCGGGCGTCATCGCCCTAGAACCGGGGCAGCTGGGCGAGGATCAGGGCCAGCAGCGCCCCCATTCGGGTTGCCGCCGCGGCTCCGGCGGCCAGCACCTCGGCGTGGCTGAGCGGTTCGCCACTGAGCCCGGCGGCCAGGTTGGTCACCAGCGACACCCCGAGCACCTCGGCGCCGGCCGCCCGGGCGGCGATCGTCTCGTGCACCGTGGACATGCCGACCAGGTCGGCCCCGAGCGTCCGCAGCATCCGGATCTCGGCGGGCGTCTCGTAGTGCGGCCCTGGCAGCCCGGCGTAGACGCCTTCGGTCAGCGTGGGGTCGGCCTGGCGGGCGAGTTCGCGCAGCCGCGGCGAGTAGGCGTCGGTGAGGTCCACGAACTGCGGGCCGACCAGCGGCGAACGGGCGGTCAGGTTCAGATGGTCGCTGATCAGCACGGGTTCGCCGACGGTCATGTCCTGGCGCAGCCCGCCCGCCGCGTTGGTGAGCACGACGGCGCGCACCCCGGCCGCGCAAGCCGCCCGCACCGAGTGCACGACGTGACACAGGTCGTGGCCCTCGTAGGCGTGGATCCGCCCGACCAGCACCAGCACCCGGTGGGCACCGATGCGCATCGACAACAGCTCGCCGGTGTGCCCGACCGCGGTGGGTGGCCGGAAACCGGGCACCTCGGCCTGGGGCAGCACGGCGGTGGGCGTACCCAGCGCCGCGACGGCCGGTGGCCAGCCCGATCCGAGCACGATGGCGACGTCGTGCTCGGCGATTCCGGTGCGTTCGGCGATGACCTCGGCCGCCCGGGCCGCGAGCTCGCCTGGGTCGGACGGGGTTTGGGTCACAGCGGGAGCCTAGCCCGGCGACGGCGAGCGCCGATGGCGGCGCGAGTGAGGAGCCGGGCGATCGAGCCTAGCCCGGCGACGGCGAGCGCCGATGGCGGCGCGAGTGAGGAGCCGGGCGATCGAGCCTAGCCCGGCGACGGCGAGCGCCGATGGCGGCGCGAGTGAGGAGCCGGGCGATCGAGCCCAGCGGTGGGGAGCTGTCGCCGGTATATGCCAGGATTTGCCGTATGAATCTTCGTAAGTGGCCGGTGGTTGGCCCGGTCATGGGAGCGGCCGTCGCTGTTGTGCTGTCGGTGGTTTCGATCACACTCGGCCCGGCGCCGTCGGCCAGGGCGGACTGCCCGAACGTGCAACTCATCTTCATCCGGGGTACCGCCGAGCCGCCCGGCCTGGGGGCCGTCGGCGACGCGCTGTTCGCCGCGCTGCAACCCGCGCTGGGGTCGCGCAGCGTCGATTCCTACGCGGTGAACTACCCGGCCAGCTACAACTTCCTGACCACCGCCGACGGCGCCAACGACGCGCGCGACCACATCGCCCAGATGGTCGACCAGTGCCCGTCGACGCGGCTGGTGCTCGGCGGCTTCTCGCAGGGCGCCGCCGCGGTGTCGATGCTCGCGGGCGTGCCGCCGGTCGGCGAGCGGATCGGCAACTTCGGATCGGCGCCGGCGCTGGATCCCGCGCTCGCCGGCAAGATCCGGGCCGTCGCGGTGTTCGGCAACCCCGGCAACCGCTTCAACACGCCGCTGTCGTCGACGGGTGCCTTCGCCGGCCGCGCCATCGACCTGTGCAGCGACGGCGACCCGGTCTGCGTCGTCGGCGGTCGCGACCGGGATGCCCACCACGTCTACGAGGACCCGCCGTATCCCGGTCAGGCGGCCGGATTCATCGCCGGGCTGGTGTAGCTTTGCGGCCCTCCGGGCCGCCGACCGGTGAGTGACATACTGCGAGAGTGCCCACAACCCCGTTAGACAGTGTTGAGGCTGTGGTGCGGCGACGTGGTGCCGACCTGGTCGAGTTGTCCCATGCCATCCACGCCGAGCCCGAGCTGGCCTTCGCCGAGCATCGCAGCTGCGCCAAGGCGCAGGCGCTGGTCGCCGAGCGTGGCTTCGAGATCACCGCGGCCGCCGGCGGGCTGGACACCGCCTTTCGCGCCGACTTCGGCAGCGGGCCGCTGACCATCGGCGTCTGCGCCGAATACGACGCGCTGCCCGAAATCGGTCACGCCTGCGGCCACAACATCATCGCGGCGTCGGCGGTGGGCACGGTGCTGGCACTGGCCGACGTGGCCGACGAGCTCGGGCTGCGGGTGTCGCTGCTGGGGACGCCGGCCGAGGAGGCCGGCGGCGGCAAGGCGCTGCTGCTCGACGCCGGGGTGTTCGACGACATCGCCGCGGCGGTCATGCTGCATCCGGGGCCGGTCGACATCGCGGCGGCCCGCTCGCTGGCCCTGTCCGAGGCGACGGTGAACTACCGCGGCAAGGAATCGCACGCCGCCGTGGCGCCGCAGCTGGGCGTCAACGCCGTCGACGCGGTGACCGTCGCGCAGGTGGCCATCGGCCTGCTGCGCCAGCAATTGGCGCCGGGGCAGCTGGTGCACGGCATCGTCACCAACGGCGGGCAGGCCGTCAACGTGATCCCCGGCCGCGCGGCGGTTCAGTACGCGATGCGCGCGGTGGAATCCGATTCGCTGCGTGAGCTGGAGGGCCGGGTGTACGCCTGCTTCGCCGCGGGCGCACTGGCCACCGGCTGCGAATACGAGATCGACAATCCCGCACCCGCCTACGACGAGCTGCGGCCCGACGAGTGGCTGGCCGACGTCTTCCGCGAGGAGATGTGTCGGCTGGGCCGCGAGCCGGTCGCCCGCGAGTACGAGTCCGCGCTGCCCATGGGCAGCACCGACATGGGCAACGTGACGCAGGTGCTGCCGGGGATCCACCCGATCGTCGGGGTCGACGCCGGCGGCGCGATGGTGCACCAGCGCGCCTTCGCCGACGCCGCCGCCGGCCCCAGCGCCGACCGCGCGGTCGTCGAGGGCGCGATCATGTTGGCGCGCACGGTTGTTCAGCTGGCCCAGACGCCCGCCCAGCGCGACCGGGTGATGGACGCGCGGGAGCGCCGGCGGTCCGGGGCGCGATCATGAGCCTGGTCGACGCCGCCGATTCGTGGCTGGCCGCCCACCACCAAGACCTGGTCGACTGGCGCCGGCACATTCACCGCTATCCCGAGCTGGGCCGCCAGGAGTACGCCACCACCCAGTTCGTCGCCGAGCGGCTGGCCGAGGCCGGCCTCAACCCCAAGGTGCTGCCCGGCGGGACGGGGCTGGTGTGCGACCTCGGGCCCGAACACGAGCCCCGGATCGCGTTGCGGGCCGACATGGACGCCCTGCCGATGGCCGAGCGCACCGACGCCCCCTACGCCTCCACCATGCCCAACGTGGCGCACGCCTGCGGTCACGACGCGCACACCGCGATCCTGCTGGGCACCGCCCTGGTGCTGGCGTCGGTGCCCGAGCTGCCGGTCGGGGTGCGGCTGATCTTCCAGGCCGCCGAGGAGCTGATGCCCGGCGGGGCGATTGACGCCATCGCGGCCGGCGCCATCACCGGGGTGTCGCGGATCTTCGCCCTGCACTGCGACCCGCGGCTGGAGGTTGGCAAGGTCGCGGTCCGGCACGGCCCCATCACCTCGGCGGCCGACCAGATCGAGATCACGCTGTATTCGCCCGGCGGGCACACGTCGCGCCCGCACCTGACGGCCGACCTGGTCTACGGGCTCGGCACGCTGATCACCGGGCTGCCCGGGGTGTTGTCGCGGCGCATCGACCCGCGCAACGGCACCGTGCTGGTGTGGGGCGCGGTCAACGCCGGGGTGGCCGCCAACGCCATCCCGCAGAGCGGCGTGCTGGCGGGCACCGTGCGCACCGCCAGCCGGCAGACCTGGGTGGGCCTGGAGGAGATCATCCGCGAGACGGTGTCCGGGCTGCTGGCGCCGCTGGCTATCGAACACACGCTGCAATACCGGCGCGGCGTGCCGCCGGTGGTCAACGAGGACCTCTCGACGCGCATCCTCACCCACGCGATCGAGGCCGTCGGCCCCGACGCGCTGGCCGACACCCGTCAGTCCGGGGGTGGCGAGGACTTCTCCTGGTACCTCGAGGAGATCCCCGGTGCGATGGCGCGCCTCGGCGTGTGGCCGGGGGTGGGGCCGCAGCTCGACCTGCACCAGCCGACGTTCAACCTCGACGAGCGGGCCCTGCCGATCGGGGTGCGCGTGATGACCAACATCGTCGAGCAGTCGGCCGCGTTCGAGCGGTCCTAGGCGCCTACGAGGGCCGCGCACCCGTGGCGCGGACGACGTGTTCGGCGATGCGGGCGTACGTCCGCATCGTGACGTCGCCGGCGCCGCTCATGATGTTGTAGCCGTGGTCGACGCCGGCCACCTCGTGGTACTCCGCCAACGCCCCGACGGCCCGGAGTTTCTCCGCGTACCTGCGGGCCTCGTCGCGCAGCCGGTCGTGCTCGGCGGTCACCACCAGCGCGGGCGCTATGCCGGCGAGGTCGTCGGCGTTGCCGTCCCAGGCGGGCGACGCCAGCCGGTCGCGCCGGTGCGCCGGATCGGGAATGTAGGCGGTGTCGAAGACCTCGCTCATCCACGGCTTCATGATCGCCCGGTTGCCGATCGCCGAGGGCTTGTCGCGGCTGGGCGTGACCAGGTCCAGCGGCGGGTAGTGCAGCACCTGCAGCGCGATGTCGGGGCCACCGTTTTCCAGCGCGAGGCGGGCCGCCGCGGCGGACAGGTTGCCGCCCGCGCTTTGGCCGCCGACGCACAGCCGGGTGCCGTCCCAGTCGCGCTCGGCGCCGGCCGCCCAGCACACGATGTCATAGATCTGATGCACCGCGGCGGGGAAGCGGCGCCGCGGCGCCAGCGCGTAGTCGGGGTTGATCACCAGCACGCCCGCGTTGGCGGCCAGGTAGCGGCACCATGGATCGTCCTGCTCGGGGTGTCCGACCACGAAGCCGCCGCCGTGCACGTTGACGTAGACGGGCGGGTTCGTCGCCGCGGGCGGGTAATAGACGGTCGCGGACACGGTGCCCTCGCGGGTGGGGATCGCGACCTCACCGGTGCGGGCGGCGAACTCCGGGAAGCGCACGGCGGGCTTGGGAGCCGGGTTGATGGCGGCCGCGAACGCGCGCGCCACCGCGTCGGCGATCAGCGGTACGGACAGGATTGACAGCCGAATGTCCTTCGCGTTCGGGGCGCCTCGATCAGGCGCTGGTGCCGGGACCGATGTTTCGGGCCGGGCGGGTGCGCAGCCAGTGTACGTAATCGCTTGGCGCTCCGGCGATTTCGGCGGCGTCGGCCATCACCCCCAGGTACCGGGCCGACGGCATGCCGCCTTCCCAGGCGTCCAGCACATACAGCCACGCCAACACCGGGTCGGTGTCGGTGTCCGACGAGATCCGCTCCACCCGGCACCGGATCTTCTTGTGCACGCCGAACTCCGAGCCCTCCCAGCGGTCCAGGTTGTTCTCGTCCGCCGGAGTCATGTCGTAGAGGACGACGAACACCTTGGACCCCG
>NZ_LZMG01000442.1:0-36545 GCF_001673615.1 Mycobacterium sp. 1245499.0 | reverse complement strand
GGTCCAGACCTGCCGGGGAAGCGAAGAAGGAGCGGCATGCCCACCAGCGAATATCGGGTGAGCGGGATGAGCTGTGGGCACTGCGAGGCCGCCGTCCAGAGCGAGGTCGCCCGGATTCCCGGCGTGCAGGAGGTGGCGGTCAGCGCCGCCACGGGCCGGCTCGTCGTCACCAGCGCACGGCCCATCGACGCGGATGCCGTCCTCGGCGCGGTCGACGAGGCCGGCTATGAGGCCGTCCTGGTCGCATGAGCACTTCCCCACGACAGATCAATCGCGCCGCCGCAACCACCCCGTCCCACATCGAGCTGGAGATCACCGGGATGACCTGCGCCTCGTGCGCGGCCCGGATCGAGAAGAAGCTCAACAAGCTCGACGGCGTCGCGGCGGGCGTCAACTACGCCACCGAGAAGGCCGCCGTCACGGCCCCCGCCGGGTACGACCCGCGGATTCTCATCGGCGAGATCGAAAAAGCCGGGTACGCCGCCGCCCTGCCGCGAGGCTCGACACCCGATGACCGGGAGCTGGCCTCGCTGCGCCGGCGGCTGGCCACCGCGATCGTGCTGGCCGGGCCCGTCATCGCCATGGCCATGGTGCCCGCGTGGGAGTTCCCGCACTGGCACCGGGTTTCGCTGGCCCTGACCACACCGGTCGTCGTCTGGTGCGGCCGGCCCTTCCACGGGGCCGCCTGGACCAACCTCAAGCACGGCGTCGCCACCATGGACACGCTGGTCTCGCTCGGCACCCTGGCGGCATTCCTGTGGTCGATCTACGCCCTGTTTCTCGGGGCCGCCGACCAACCGGGTATGCAACATGACTTCGAGCTGACCGTCGGGCGCGACGGCGCCCCGTGCCACGTCTACTTCGAGGTCGCCGCGGGTGTGACGTTGTTCGTGCTCGCCGGCCGGTATTTCGAGAAGCGGTCCAAGCGGGCGGCCGGCTCCGCGCTGCGCGAGCTGCTGACACTGGGCGCCAAGGACGTCGCGGTGCTACGCGACGGTGCCGAGACCCGCATCCCGATCGAGCACCTCGCGGTCGGCGACGAGTTCGTCGTGCGTCCCGGGGAACGGATCGCCACCGACGGGATCGTCGTCGCGGGTTCCTCAGCCGTCGACGTCGCCATGCTGACCGGCGAGTCCGTCCCGGTCGAGGTCGGTGCGGGCGACGCGGTCACCGGCGCCACCGTCAACGTCGGCGGCCGGCTCGTGGTGCGCGCCACCGGGGTCGGGGACGACACCCAGCTCGCGCAGATGGCCAGGCTCGTCGAGCGGGCGCAATCCGGCAAGGCCCGGGCGCAGCGCCTCGCCGACCGCGTCTCGGCGGTGTTCGTTCCCGTGGTCATCGGCCTCGCGGTGGCGACGCTGGCCGGCTGGCTCGCGGCGGGCTTCTCGCTCACCACCGCGCTGACGGCGGCCGTCGCGGTGCTCATCATCGCCTGCCCGTGCGCGCTGGGGTTGGCCACTCCGACCGCCCTGCTGGTCGGCACCGGACGCGCCGCCCAGCTCGGCGTGCTCATCAACGGGCCCGAAGTGCTCGAGGCCACGCGCAGCGTCGACACGATCGTGCTCGACAAGACCGGCACCGTCACCACCGGCAAGATGACCCTGGTCGACGTCATCCCCGGCCCGCAGACCGACCGCAGCACGCTGTTGCGTTACGCCGGGGCCCTGGAAGACGCCTCCGAACATCCCGTCGCGCGGGCCATCGCCCGGGGTGCCGTGGCCCAACTCGGCGCGCTGCCCGCTCCCACCGACTTCACCGGGATCGACGGCGACGGCGTGCAGGGCACGGTCGACGGGCGTGCGGTCGTCGTCGGCCGCGAACGCTTGCTGACCGAACGCGGGATGCGCCTCGATGCCGCGCTGTCGGCGGCCAAGGCCCGCGCCGAGGCGGAAGGCAAGACCGCCGTGGTAGTCGGCTGGGACGGCCTGGCCCGCGGCATCCTGGTGGTCGCCGACACGATCAAACCGTCCAGCGCCGAGGCGGTCCGACAGTTCACCCGACTGGGCCTTACGCCGGTGCTGCTGACCGGCGACAACGCGGGCGTCGCCGCCCGCGTCGCCGACGAGCTCGGGATCGCGCAGGTCATCGCCGACGCGACGCCCGCCGACAAGGTCGCCGCGGTGCAACGCCTGCAATCGGAGGGCAAGGTGGTCGCCATGGTCGGCGACGGCGTCAACGACGCCGCGGCGCTGGCCGCCGCCGATCTGGGCCTGGCCATGGGCACCGGCACCGACGTCGCGATCCAGGCCGCCGACCTCACGGTCGTCCGCGGTGACCTGCGGGCCGCTGTGGACGCGATCCGGCTGTCCCGGCGGACGCTGGCCACGATCAAGACGAACCTGCTGTGGGCGTTCGGGTACAACCTCGCCGCCATCCCGCTGGCCGCGCTCGGCATGCTCAACCCGATGTTCGCCGGCGCCGCGATGGCCGTCTCCAGCCTTCTCGTCGTCGGCAACAGCCTGCGGCTGCGCTCGTTCACCAGCGGCGTCGACGACGCATGAGGGCGCCAGCAGGGTCGAGCGGACCTTGCTCGGCCCACACGCTGAAACGGTCGGCTGACGGGCCGCGATCGTATGGGATAGTTGGTCCGGCCGCCGTCTTCGATGACCCCGACCGGCCCTCGGATATTCACCGCACCCCCGCACAGCGATCGATCTAGCGAAGGTCACGACCGTTGGAGCAGTTCTTCGGACAACTGTCCCTGCTGCATGGCTGGTTCCCGCCGGCCGTGCAGGGGCTGGCGCTGCTCGTGCTGCTCGTGGCGATCCAATGGCGTGCCGGGAGCTGGCTCAAGCGGGTGCTGCCGGTCGCGCTGATCGCGGCCGTCGCGGTGACCCTGCTGGCGCGGTGGTACATCACCTCGCTCGGGGTGGCCGGCGACCCGGCACCGACGACGCTGTGGCTTTGGATCGCGATGACCGGTCTGGCCGCCGCGGTCTTCCTGGTGGGGTGGCGGGGCGTCCGCTGGTGGCGTCGCGGGGTGGCGCTGGTGTCGATACCGCTGTGCGTCCTGTGTGCCGGCATGGCGCTGAACGGCTGGGTCGGTTACTTTCCGACCGCGCTCGCCGCGTGGAACCAGCTGACGTCGGTGCCGCTGCCCGACCAGATCGACCGGCTGCGGGTGACCGAGATGCAGATCGCCGGAACCAGGCCGACCAAGGGCGTGGTGGTGCCGGTCGACATCGACGACAATGTCCCCTCTGGCTCGCACTTCGCCCACCGCCGAGAGCTCGTCTACCTGCCACCGGCCTGGTTCAACAGCAATCCGCCGCCGCGGCTGCCGGCGGTCATGATGATCAGCTCCGCCTTCAACACCCCCGCCGACTGGCTGGGCCCGGGCGGCGCGTTCACCGCCATCGACAACTTCGCGGCCGCCCACCACGGCTTTTCCCCGGTGCTGGTGTTCGTCGACCCCACCGGTTCCTTCGACAACGACACCGAGTGTGTCAACGGCCCCCGCGGCAACGCCGCCGATCATCTGACCAAGGACATCGTGCCCTTCATGGTGTCGAACTTCGGCGTCAGCGCCGACCGCGCCAACTGGGGCGTCGCCGGCTGGTCGATGGGCGGTACCTGCGCGGTGGACCTGGCCGTCATGCACCCCGAGTTGTTCAGCGCGTTCGTGGACATCGCGGGTGACCGTGGGCCCAACGGCGGCTCCACAGATCAAACCGTCGCCCGCCTCTTCGGCGGCAACCACGACGCGTGGGCCGCCTTCGACCCGGTCACCGTCATGACGAAGCACGGCCACTACGAAGGCCTGTCGGGATGGTTCGACGTGCCCTCGTCGACGGAGGCGCGCACGGTCGCGCAGGAAGCCAGCCCCACGCTCACCGCGTCCAGCAGCGATCCCGCCGCCAACCCCGAAGGCCAGGACGCCGCGGCGAACTCGCTGTGCGCCGTCGGCACCGCCCACGGCATCGCCTGCGCGGTGGTCACCCAACCGGGCAAGCACGACTGGCCGTTCGCCGCCCAGGCGTTTGCCACGGCACTGCCGTGGCTGGCCTCGACGCTGGGCACACCAAGCACCGAACCGGTGCAATTGCCGCAACGGGCCGCCGGGGAACCGCACTGATTCACCAGCCGGCCCGGACCGTGAATTAGCCCGGGTCGGCGAAATTCACAGCTGACCCTCCCGTAACGGAGCCGACTTCTCGGCGCCGCCAATGGTACGGTTCGCTGCTGTGGCCTCGATGTTTTGCATCAAAGGCGGTTCCTGCGTGGACCCGCTTGGTGCGCAGCGCGCCACAATCCGGGTGCGAATCCTCGCGCCGAATTCGCCATTTTCATCGCCTCGTGATCATTTGATCGACGCCGTCGCTTGCCAGCCATGAACCGCCGCCAGTTCCTGGGATCGCTCGCCGCGTCTGTCGTCGCCGGCGTCGGCGCCGCCCGGCTGATCGTCGATCCGCAGCCACGCACCTTTGCCCAGACGCCGGCGGCCGACGTGCCGACCTCCGGACCGACCGCCCCACGGGCCCTGTTACCGCCCCCGCCGCCCAGCGCCCGCATACCGCTGCCCGGCGGCGGCGCCCTGATGAAGCTCCCGGGCGAGGGTGACCTGCTGGCGCTGACCGTCGACGACGGCGTCAACAGCGACGTGGTGCGTGCCTACACGCAGTTCGCGAAGGACACCGGCATACGACTGACCTATTTCGTGAACGGGATCTACGACTCGTGGACGGACAACCTGGAGCTGCTTCGGCCGCTGGTCGACAGCGGTCAGATCCAGCTCGGCAACCACACCTGGTCACACCCTGACATGACCACACTAACCAAAGAGCAAGTGGCAGAACAGCTCTCCCGCAACGACGCGTTCCTGAAGAAGACGTACGGCATCGGCGCCAAGCCGTATTGGCGGCCGCCATACGCGAAGCGCAACGCCGCCGTCGACGCGGTGGCCGCCGACCTCGGTTACCACGTCCCCACGCTGTGGTCGGGCTCCCTGTCGGACTCGACGCTGATCACCGAGGAGTACATCGTCCAGATGGCCGATCAGTACTTCACGCCGCAGGCCATCGTGATCGGGCACCTCAATCATCTGCCGGTCACGCACGTCTACCCGCAACTCGTCGACATCATCCGCGACCGGAACCTGCGCACCGTCACGCTCAACGACGTCTTCCTCAAGACGCCGTAGCGACTGCTAGTCAACGGATTCCGGCTTCATGCACCGGGCGCCACCGCACCACCTGGCAATTCTTCGGCCAAAAACATGCCCCGGTCAATTCAATCTCTAAAAATTTAGAGATTGCTCTTCCGCTGACGGCCCGGTGATTGTTACCGTTCCGTAATGCATCGGGCCGGGGGAATTTTCGCAATACTGCTGGTAATTGCGTGCGCACTCGTGGGAGTGGGAAATGCGCGGGCCGACGGCGGTGACGAACCGCAGTACGCCGACTTCTACACCCCGCCGGACCCGCTACCGCCCGGCCAGCCTGGCGATCTGATCCGTACCGAGCCTTCGCGGCTGGTGCTGGAACCCTCCGGACAACTGGGCGCGATCATGGCCACCGGCACCCGGATCATGTACCGCAGCACGGACACCCGCGGCAATCCGATCGCGGTCACCGGCACCTACTTCGAGCCCTACAACGACTGGCCCGGGCGCGGACCGCGGCCGTTGATCAGCTACGCGCCCGGCACCCAGGGCCAGGGCAATCAGTGCGCCCCGTCGCGAATGTTCAACCAGGGCATCCACTATTCGGGTGGCTGGGACATCATGTTCAACTACGAGGAGCTGTTCGTCGCGACCATGGTCGCGCGTGGCTTCGCCATCGTGATGACCGACTATCAGGGCCTGGGCACCCCGTCCATGCACACCTACGTGGGCCGGGTGGCCGAGGGTCAGGCCGTGCTCGATGCGGCCCGCGCGGCCATGCGGCTGCCCGGGACGTCGTTGGATCCGCATGGGCCGGTGGCATTTTGGGGCTACTCGCAAGGCGGTGGCGCGACCGCGTCGGCCGCCGAGCTCGCCTCCCAATACGCCCCGGACCTCCACATCGTGGGCACCTACGCCGGCGCGCCGCCGGCCAACCTCAAGGAACTGTTGCCCTACGCCGACGGCAGCGCGCTGGTCGGTGTCGTCGGGTATGCCCTCAACAGCGTCATGGCGGCCTATCCGGAGTTCGCCGACATCATCCGTTCCAAGATGACGCCCCGCGGGTTGGCGATGCTGGAATCGGTATCGCGGCAATGCGTCGGACAGACCCTGCTGGACTTCATGTTTCGCCACATTCAGCCCTATTTCACCGAGGACATCAACCAGCTGGTGAACGAGGAGCCGTTCAACAGCCTGTTCGAGGCCCAACGGCTCGGGCGCTTCAAACCCAACGCACCGGTCATGATCGACAGCAATCGCTATGACCCGCTGGTGCCCTGGACCGCGGCCAACCAGCTGGGCCGCGACTGGTGCGCCCAGGACGCCGACGTCGAATTCCGCACCAACGAAGAGCCACCCTTCCTCAACAAGCTCGTCATCAACCACGCGCTGCCGATGCTGGTCGACGGCGAACCGGCCATGCAATGGATCGCCGCGCGCTTCAACGGCGAGCCCACCACACCGAACTGCGGTCAGTTCTAACGGATTCGCGCGATCCGGGCCGCCGCCGCCTCCGCCGGATAAACTGGGGCGTATCGCTGCACGTAGAAAGCACAACGCGCCGGAGCGGCGCCGCCAGCTCGCCGACGCCGCGATCGAGCTGCTGGGCGCCAACGGGGTGCACGGCGTCAGTCATCCCAAGGTCGACGACCACGCCGGGGTGCCGGCCGGCACCACGTCGTTCTACTTTCGGACCCGCAAGGCACTGGTGCACGCCATGGCGACACGGCTGGCCGAGCTCGACGTCGCCGACTTCTCGATGATGGCCGAGCTCGCCGAGAATCACGCCACCCAGTTCGCCGGCACCGCGGGCCTGGCCCGCATCGTCATGTACGTGAACAGCGAACCCTGGCTGACGCGCGCCAAGGCCCGCTATGAACTCGCGCTGCTGGCCGGCCGCGACCCGGAACTGGCCGCTGCCCTCAACGAATCCGCCCACCGGCTCTACGCCCTGGCGCGCAGTGTCGTCACCCAATGGCATGCCGCCGACAGCGCGCCGGATCCGGACCTGGTCGATGACCAGGCGACCGCCACCCTGGCGTTCATCAACGGCATCATGTTGACCTTCGTCGCGGGCCAGCCGGCCGTCGACGATGCCGAGCGCCTGGACCGCCTGATCCAGGGCGTCATCGCGGGCGTCGCGCAGGTACGCGAAGAGTAGCGAAAACCGATCCAGCTCTGTGGTTTTCGCGTGACCACCGAGGGTGGTGGCCGTCACCGAGCGTCGAACATCGCGCCGATGAGCCGATGCAACACCTGCCCGACTTCGAGACGGGTCCGCGTCGGGTCGTCGGCGGTGGCGATCACCATGGCCGCCTCGTCGAGCGCGCCGATCAGCACATGCGCCAACGGCCGCACCGGCTGCTCGGCCAGCTGGCCGGCCCGGATCGCCTCGGTGAGCATCTGCTCGGTCATGCCCAGGCTGTACCGCTGGGCGACATCACGGAATTCGGCCCAGCCGAGCACACTCGGCGCATCCAGCAGGATCAGCTGGCGCACCTCGGGATCGCCGGACACGTCGAGCCACGCGTCGACCGCGGCGCGCACCGCGTCGGCCGGCGTGGCGGCCCCGGATTCGGCCACCACCACGGCCATCCGCGCCATCACGTCCTGCTCGACGACCTCGACGACCTCGCGGAAAAGCGCTGCCTTGTCGGCGAATTGGTGGTACATCGCGCCCCGGGTGACCCCCGCGGCGGTCGCGATCTCCGGCGTCCCCACTTCGGCGTAACCCCGCAGCCCCCACAGCTTGCGGGCAGCCGCGATCAGCGCCTCGCGGGTCGCCGCGGAGCGCTCTTCCTGGGTCCGTCTCTTGCTTTCCATACAGTCTGTTGGTAACTTACGAACAGACAGCCTGTTTGTAAGTGTATCCCCGAGGTAGGAGTTTGCTATGTCGACGATCGACATTAGTGCCGGAACGATCCATTACGAAGCAACCGGACCCGAAAACGGCAGGCCTGTCGTGTTCGTGCACGGCTACATGATGGGTGGGCAACTGTGGCGCCAGGTCAGTGAGCGCCTGGCGCCCCGTGGCCTGCGGTGCATCGCTCCGACCTGGCCGTTGGGCGCGCATCCCGAGCCGCTGCGCCGCGGCGCCGACCGGACGATCACCGGTGTCGCCGGCATGGTCGCCGAGGTGCTTGCCGCGCTGGATCTGCAGGACGTGGTGCTGGTGGGCAACGACACCGGCGGCGTCGTCACCCAGCTGGTGGCCGTGCACCATCGCGAACGGCTGGGTGCGTTGGTGCTCACGAGTTGCGATGCGTTCGAACACTTTCCGCCGCCGATCCTCAAGCCGGTCATTCTCGCGGCGAAGACCAAGCCCTCCTTCCGGACCGTGACCCAGGCCATGCGGGTGCCGGCCGTGCGCAAGCGTGCGTTCGACGGCCTGGCGCATCGCAACATCGACGAGCTCACCGAGGCCTGGGTGCGCCCGGCGCTGTCGCTCCCCGCGGTCGCGGAAGACCTGCGCCAGTTCACCCTTTCGATGCGCACCGAGGTGACGACGACGGTGGCGGCCCGGCTCTACGACTTCGACAAGCCGACGCTCATCGCGTGGTCGGCCGACGACGTGTTCTTCGAGCAGGAAGACGGGGCGCGGCTGGCCGCGACTATTCCCAATGCCCGCCTCGAAGTCATCGCGGGGGCACGGACGTTCTCGATGGTCGATCAGCCCGATCGGCTCGCCGATCTGCTGTCATCGATTGCGGTGCGCGCCTAGGCATCCCGCGCGGCAGGCCGGTGCGGGGCTACATGCACCGGAAGTCTGCGACGCGGCCAGTGGGTCAGAAGACGACCTCGGGCTGGTACAGGTCGAGCCAGCTGGCCACGTCCAGCGCCTGCTCTATCTGGTACCGAGCACCTGTTGGCAGCGTTTCCGGGTCGAGGCTGGTCAGCTCCTCGAGCCTGGAGCGCTCGATCAGACCGAACAGTGCGTCGCTGTCCCCGGCGAGAAGATCCTTGGCTTGCCGCTGGATCTGTTCGCCGTACCTCGGGTCGGCCGTCGACGGGTAGGGGGCTTTGACCCGCCGCACCACCGATTCGGGCAGCAGGTCACGACAGGCGCCGCGCAGCAGGCTCTTCTCCCGCCCATCAAAGGCCTTCAAGGACCACGGCGTGTTGTATACGTACTCCACCAACCGGTGATCACAAAACGGCACCCGCACCTCTAGGCCCACCGCCATGCTCATCCGGTCCTTGCGGTCCAACAGGATCCGCAGAAACCTCGTTAGATGCAGGTAACTCATAACGCGCATCCGGTGGGTGAAATCGTCCTCACCCTCAACGCTGGCCACCTCGGTCACCGCCTCGGTGTAGCGCTCGCGCTTGTACGTGTCCAGGTCGACCGCCGAGCGCAACGGTCGGGTGTACACGCCAGCGGCATTCCCCTTCATCAGTTCCATGGCGGCAAGCCAGGGGAAGTCGTCGGTGCGCTGCATGACGGGGTCGTGGAACTGTGGGTAACCGCCGAAGATCTCGTCCGCGGACTCACCCGACAACGCCACCGTCGAGTGCCTGCGGATCGCCTTGAACAACAGGTACAACGACGCGTCCAAGTCACCCCCGCCCGCCGGCAGGTCGCGGGCGACGATCACCGCACGCCGGATATCCGGATCCGCCAAATCATCGGCGTTGAGCACGATTTCGGTGTGCTCGGAACGAACGTGCTCGCTCACATCGCGCGCGTAGGGGGTATCCCAGCTCGAGCGCACCTGATCGGGGGCGAAATTGTCGGCCTGCCCCGCAAAGTCCACCGAGAAGCTTCGCACCGGAACGCTCAACTGACGCGCAGACAGTGCGGTGATCGAGCTCGAGTCCAGCCCGCCGGAAAGCAATACGCATTTGGGAACATCGGCCACCAGCTGCCGCCGCACGATGTCGTCGAGCAGCTCGCGCACCCGCCGAACGGTCGTCTCTTCGTCATCGGTGTGGGGCCGCGACTCCAGCCGCCAATAGGTGCGCTCACGGATACCACGCTCGTCGACGGTGACGACCGTGCCGGGCTCGACCTCCCGCATGCCTTTCCAGACGGCCATCCCCGGAGTCTTGATCGGCAGCAGCATCTCGCGTAGGCCATCGATGTCCACGACGCGCTTGACCATCGGATTCGCCAAGACGGCCTTCGGTTCGGAACCGAACAGCACCCCGTCCGCTGTCGGATAGATATAAAAGGGCTTGATGCCCATCCGGTCGCGGATCATTACCAGCGTGCGGCGCCGCGCATCCCAGATCGCAAACGCGTACATCCCGTTGAGGCGATCAGCCACCGCATCGCCCCACTGCAGATAGCCACGCAGCACCACCTCGGTATCGCTCGACGTCTTGAAGCGCTCGCCCAGCGCCACCAATTCGTCTCGCAGTTCGGTGAAGTTGTAGACCTCGCCGCTGTAGACCATGGCGACATCACCCTGCGGGGTCGAAACTGACATCGGCTGCCCACCACCCGGCAGGTCGATCACCGCGAGGCGGCGATGGCCCAGCGCCGCATTACGCTCTGACCACACACCCGACGCGTCCGGGCCACGGCACGCCATCGTCAGGGTCATCGCATCAAGCACGTCACGCTCACGCGTCAAATCACGCTCGAAAGCAATCCAGCCAGTAATGCCACACACGTTGTCAACCCTTCATTTTGAGGACCCGCGCCTGGATGTCTGCTGCGGACCGACTACGTCTCGGTAATCGGGGCACCGATGCGAGCCATCGACTTGACGGTCTGATAAGTGGCTAGGCCTTCCGGCCCGAACTCCCGCCCGATACCGCTTGCTTTGACTCCGCCGAAGGGAGCATCGAGATCGAGAGCGTAATGGTTGATGCCAATGGTTCCTGTGCGCACGGCGCGGGCGATCTCGGTTGCCCGCGCTTCGTCGCGCGACCAGACGGTGCCGGCCAGACCGAAGTCGGAGTCGTTGGCGATTTCGACGGCTTCAGCGTCGCTGCGGTACGGAATTACCGTGACCACGGGTCCGAAGATTTCCTCACGGGCGATGCGAGCCGAGTTGTGCACATCGGCGAACACTGTCGGCGCCACATACCAACCAGTGGACCGCCCCGCGGGAACCCCGCCGCCTGTTACCAGCGTTGCGCCTTCGGCTTTTCCCGTCTCGATGTAATCCAGCACCCGGTCGCGCTGTCGGGCGCTCACCAGGGGGCCGATATCGACGCCTGGGTCGAGCGGATCCCCAACGACGAGCGAGTTCGCCATTTCTCCTAACGCGTCGACGACTTCGCCGTAGCGGTTAACGGGGGCGAGTACCCGCGAATTCGCGACGCACAGCTGTCCGTTATTGCCGAACGACCAGCTGCGCAGCCCATCCAATGTCGCATCCAGATCGGCGTCATCGAGGATGATCGCGGCGGACTTGCCGCCGAGTTCCAAGGTCACCGGTCGCATGAGCCGCCCGCAGGTTTCCGCGATCAGACGACCCGCTTCCGTCGAGCCGGTGAACGCCACCTTGTCAACACCGGGGCGGCTGACAAGGTAGGCGCCCGCGTCGTCACCGCCGGCAACGACGTTGAGCACGCCCGGCGGCAGTTCAGCTTCCGCGGCGGCTTCGCCGAATACCCTTGCGTCCAAGGCTGTTTCCGGTGCGGGCTTCAGGACTACGGTGCAGCCGGCCGCCAACGCGGGGGCCAACTTGACCGCCGCCAGCACCTGCGGGACGTTCCAGGGCACGATGGCGCCGGCCACGCCGACCGGCTCGCGGCGCACGATGGTATGCCCGTTTGCGCTAGGCCTGACCTCTTCGACATCGAGCTTCTGAATCAGCGTCGCGTAGTAGCGCAGTACCGCCGCAGGCAGCAGCCCGTTACCGTTCCGGGAAAAAGCGATCGGCGCGCCCGTCTCGCGGGTACACAGTTCGCTGGTGTGTTCGGCGCGCGCCTCCAGGGCGTCGGCCATTCGTTCCAGGAGCCTGGCTCGTTCGGTCGCCGGGGTGCTCCTCCAGTCGTGCAACGCCTCCCCGGACGCGGCCACCGCGTCGTCGATATCGGCCTCGCGAGCGCTGGGCCCCTGGGCAAGCAGCCTTTCGGTCGCGGCCTCGAAGACAGGCGAAGTGGCGCTGGCAGGGCGGAACTCCCCATCGATGAACAGCTCCGCCGCGTCCTCGCTCACCCGAATCCTCCCCACCGGATCCTCCTTTTGCCGTGATCGAATTGACTTGGACGTCGTTGTTGTCATCACGGACAAACGCGTGACGGTGAACTCGAGGCGGTGTTTATGCCGTCAAATAATCGGATGTGGCTTCCACTGCCGAGGAGCCCCTTCGCACATGGAATTCGTTGCGGCTCATGGCGGCGACATTAGCTTCGGCGCGAGATCTGGCCGTACGTCGCGCCCATTCAGTGGGCGGCACGGTCGGAACTGTCATTGGGGAATGGTGCTATGCGACAAGCACATAGGTGCTGCTTACCGCAGCTACGGTTTGCATGAGAGTCACCGTGTTTGCGCGGGCCTCGGGCCGCCCGGGGGACCCGATGTCGCGGTTCTGCGGGAACTGAAGTGGCGCCGGCTTAGGCCCGATAAGGTTGCCGCCATGCCGGATGTGACAGCACCACTGCAAGGACGGCGGATCCTGGTCACCGGTGGCGCCACCGGTATCGGCGCGGCGGCCGTAGAGGTGCTCACCGCGGCGGGAGCGAAGGTGGCAGCGACCTATCACCAGACGCCGCCGCCGGACGGCCTGGCGGCCGAGTGGCTACAGTGCGACGTCCGCGAGGCCGAGGCCGTATCGGCGATGGTCTGCGAGGCGACACAACGCCTCGGCGGGCTCGAGGTCCTGGTGAACGCCGCCGGCCTGTGGCAGGCGGGCATCCCCGGCTACATCGGCGCCGACGACATCTCGTTTCTGTTGGACACCAACATCAAGGCGACCATCCTCACCAACCAGGCCGCCTACGCGGTCATGAAGGACCAGGACCCCAAGGGCGGCCGGATCATCAATTTCGGATCGTCGGAAGCCGTGATGGGCAGCCCGATCTCGGCCGTCTACGCCGCGACCAAGGGCGCGGTGCAGGCATGGACGCGGTCGGCCGCCAGAGCCTGGGCCGCCGACAACATCACCGTCAACGCGCTTGCCCCCGCGGTCCAGACACCCGGCGCCGACCGGCTCCGTGACTTCCTCGGTCCGGACGCCGCGGCCCTGATCGACCAGCAGATGAAGATGATGATCCCGCTCGGGGGCACGCTGGGCGAGCCCGCTCGCGACGTCGGTCCGATGTTGGTTTTCCTGGCCGGCCCGGGCGCGGGTTTCATCACCGGCCAGCTGCTGGCCGTGGACGGCGGGCTGATGATGGTGGGCGGATAGCGCCGCCGCGCATTAACTTTGGCCGTCGCCCGTCGATGGTCCCCTGCGGCCGTGCCGCCGGCCGGACAGGTGCGACGATCGCGACTGTGAGATTTCGCGGCGAAGTTCACGCGCTCGATTCCGTAACAGCAACAGCGACCGGTGCAGCTCAAACAGCATGGGGCCAATGATGACCGTCCGAGACGAACGGATCCGCTATACACGCGGGCCCCGAAGCGGAATCGTGAGCGAAATAAGTGTGAAAACTTCACCCATGCGTGGCGCAAGGCGGCAGGCCACTTACCTCCGGGCCGAGCCGACAGCTAGTATAAGACGGACCGTCTCGTCTCGCAGGATGGGTTAAGTGAAGGTGGATCGGGCCGATGGCTGACGACACGATTCAAGCGCTGCTGAACAAGCGCCGGTCCGATCCGTCCATCGCGGTGAAATATCGTGACCTGCAATGGACTTGGCGTCAGTATCTGGAGGGCGCCGCGGCGCGGGCCGCCGCCCTGCTGGCCGCGGCCGATCCGCAACGGCCCGTGCACGTCGGCGCCCTGCTGGGGAACACGCCCGAGATGCTGAGCCAGATGGCGGCGGCCGGGCTGGGTGGCTACGTGCTGTGCGGCCTGAACGACACGCGCCGCGGTGAGGCGCTGGCCGCCGATGTCCGTCGTTCGGACTGTCAGTTCGTGGTGACCGATGCCGAACATCGGCCGCTGCTCGACGGCCTGGACCTCGCCGGCACGCAGATCCTCGACACCTCGACACCGCAATGGGCCGAATTCGTCGGCACCGCAGGCGAACTGACACCGCATCGGCAGGTCACCGCGATGGACGCCTTCATGATGATCTTCACCTCGGGCACGAGCGGGAATCCCAAGGCCGTCCAGGTATCCCACTTCATGGCCACCGTCGCCGGTCTCAGCCTGGCCGACCGCTTCGCCCTCACCGACCGGGACACCTGTTACGTGTCGATGCCACTGTTTCACTCCAACGCGGTCGTCGCGGGCTGGGCGCCGGCGGTGTGCTCGGGTGCGGCGATCGTGCCCGCGAAATTCTCGGCGAGCAGTTTTCTCGAGGACGTCCGCCGCTACGGCGCCACCTATATGAACTACGTGGGGAAGCCGCTGGCCTACATCCTGGCCACCGCCGAACGCGAGGACGACGCCGACAATCCGCTGCGGGTGGCGTTCGGCAACGAGGCCAACGACAAGGACATCGAGGAGTTCGGTCGCCGGTTCGGTGTGCAGGTCGAGGACGGCTTCGGGTCCACCGAGAACGCCGTCATCATCATCCGCGAACCCGGCACCCCGAAGGGCTCGATCGGCCGCGGCGCCGACGGGGTCGCGGTCTACAACAGCGACACCGTCACCGAATGTGCGGTCGCCCGGTTCGACGCCACCGGGGCGCTGGTCAACGCCGACGAAGCGGTGGGCGAGTTGGTCAACACGGCGGGTTCGGGTTTCTTCACCGGCTACTACAACGACCCGGACGCCAACGCCGAACGCATGCGCCACGGCATGTACTGGTCCGGCGACCTGGCCTACCGGGACGCCGACGGCTGGATTTACCTGGCCGGGCGCACCGCCGACTGGATGCGCGTGGACGGCGAGAATCTGGCGGCGGCGCCGATCGAACGGATCCTGTTGCGCCACAGCGCGATCAGCCGGGTCGCTGTCTACGCCGTGGCCGACGGCCACGTCGGCGATCAGGTGATGGCCGCGATCGTCCTCAACGACGGTCACGGCCTGACCGCCGCGGAGTTCGAAGAATTCCTGGACGCCCAGCCCGACCTGTCCCCCAAGGCCCGCCCGCGCTACGTCCGGATCGCGGCCGACCTGCCCAGCACCGCCACGCACAAGGTGCTCAAGCGCCAGTTGATCGCTGCGGGAACGACCGTCGGCGCCGGCGAAGTGCGGTGGGAGCGCGAACCCAGGGGCACGGCCTACACCGTCAGTGGCGATCGCAAGGGCGGCGGAGCCGGGCGCGGCGGGTCGCCACCATCGACTAGTGGCGATCGCAAGGGCGGCGGAGCCGGGCGCGGCGGGTCGCCACCATCGACTAACCCGGGCTCCTCGGTACCCGGCGCCGGATCTGACCCTTCGACCGTCGCACCCGTTTGACCGGGTCCCGGGTTGTGCCGGCGGCGATCTCGTCGCGCAGCTGGGTGATGTTGGAGATTTCGGCGTACAGCCCGCGGATGGCGTAATCCAAAACCGCGAAGGAGTACCGCTGCTCGGGGTCCTCGGTGATGCCGAGTTCGGCCGACCGCTGCCGCGACCACAGTGCCTCGTCCAACCGGACGCGGGTCGCGTCCAGGTGCCGGTCCAAGGTGTCGACGATGTGTTCGGGATCCTGGCCGCGCGCCAGCCACGTTTTGAGGATGACGGGGTGCTTGATGACCACGCGGTCGGGGCCCGGGAAGTGCTGCACCCAGCGGCGCAGCGCTTCGCGGCCGGCGTCGGTGGTCTCGTACAGGGTGATGGCGCGCTTGCCGGATTGCGCGCCGATCTCGCTGACCATGCCCCGCTGCAGCAGGCGGGTCAGTTCGCGCCGCACGTGACTGACCGACGGTGACCAATAGAAGTGCCCGACCGATAATTCGGCGCGCATCTTGATCTCGCCGGCGGTGAGTTGCTCGTCGTTGGCGGCCAGCACCCCCAACACCAGGTAGGCGGTGATCGGCAGGCCGTTGCTGGTTCTCGGGCTCACGAACTGCCGGTTTCCGCGGCGGCGAAGTACGGCAGCGTCACGTCGGGCCCGGTGGGGTGGAACTGCACGCGCACCGGCAGGCCGACGGCCAGGTCCTCCGGTGGCACGCCGACGACGTTGGTCAGCATCTGGTAGCCCTCGTCCAGGGTGATGATCGCCGGAGCGTAGGGCGGTTCGAATTCCGGTGTCACGGGCCGGTATACGACCGTCCAGCTGTAGATCTCGCCGCGGCCGCTGCCCCGCTGCCAGGCGACGTCCTGCGAGAGGCATTGGCGGCACTGCTCGGTCGGCGGGAAGTTCGCCAATCCGCACGCCGCGCAACGCTGGTAGCGCAACTCGTGGGAGCGGCATCCCTCCCAGAACGGGCGGCTGACGTGGCTGCTCGCGTGCGGGACGGGCCCGACTTGGGGCCGCAAGTGATCCGAAGTCATCGTGGTTGGTCTCCCAGAATCAGCACGGTGGTGAACAGGGCCCCCGCTCCCCCGTTGCTGCACAGCGCGATGTGCGCATCGGGGACCTGAAGGGCGCCGGCCTGTCCGCGCAGCTGCTGTACCGCGCGGATCGCCCGCTGCATCATCTGCGGATTGGCGCCGGCATGGCTGAACGACATGGTGCCGCCGTCGGTGGTGATCGGGTGGCTGCCGCCGATGGCGATGTGGCCGTCGGCCACGAACGGACCGCCCTCGCCGTCGTCGCAGAAGCCGAAAGCCTCGAGTTGACGGATGATTTCGAAGGAGAACGGGTCGTAGAGTTCCAGCACGTCGACGTCGTCGCGACGCAAGCCGGCGTGTGTGAATGCGCACTCGGCGGCGCGCCGGCCCACCACGCCGTTGACATGGTCGCCGCGCCGGCCGGCCAGGTCGTACGCGGGCGGGTGCTGATACGACGGGCCGTGAAAGTCCGCGCCCGCTGCCCAACACGTAGATGGGCCGGCCCGCAACGTCGACGGCGTCGATGTTGGCCACGACGAGCGCACACCCTCCTTCGGAGGTGGTGGCGCAATCCAGGAGGTGGAACGGGTCGGCGATGGGCCGCGAGGCGGTGATGTCCTCCGGGCTGAACGGCCCGCGGTCGTAGTACACGGCTTCGGGATTGCGTGAGCCGTTGTTGCGGATGGTCGCCGCAACCAACGAAAGTTGTTCGCGCGTGGTGCCATACGCATGCATGTGGCGCCGCGCGATGAGCGCGAATTCGGCGGTGGTGAACATGCCCCAGGGGGCGACGAATTCGTTCTCCGGCCGGGTCCAGGGCGCCGTGGCTTCGTGGTCCCGGTATTCGCCGGCCTGGGCGGCGACCAACACCACCACCTCGGCCATGCCGTGCTCGATTGCGGTGACCGCCTCGGTGATCATGCCGACCCCAAAGGCCAGGCCCTGCCAGGCCGGGCCGATGCGCAGGTCGTAGATCAACGAGGTCGAGTCCGGGCCGGCGCTGATGCCGTCGACGTCGTCGAGGGTCAGGCCGGCATCGTCGAGCGCGCCGAGGATCGCCTTGATCGCCAGTCCGCGTGAGGTTTCGCCGTCCAGCCGTCTCCCCTGCCGGGTGTTGTGCACTCCGACGATCGCCGCAGTGCGCGTGGTCAGGCTAGTTCTCATCCGCGACAACTCCCAAATACGTTCCCATGACGTCGTATTCACGCCCGCCGCGCGTGATGGTGCCGATCGTCGTGGCCCGTGAGTTGACGGGCACTGCGCCCTGCTCCACGACATCGATTCGCACGTCCACCGGCCGCGCCGTCTGCGGATCGGTGATTTCGACGACCATCGCGACCGCGCGCTCGCCGTCGTCCCATTCGACGCTGGTGATGCGGTGGCGCGCGGTCAGTTCCATCACCACGGAATCCTGGCGGACCAGGAAGCGCACCGGTGCACACAGCTCTCCGGCGCGGGGCGGCACGCACAGGCTGATCGCCATGTCACAGACCCGCCGGCCGGGCGCTGATGGTTCCCGACCGGCGCAATGCGTCCAGGTCGTGCTCACTTAACCCCAACAGGCCGGTCAGCACCTCGCCGGTGTGCTGGCCGTAGAGCGGCGGTACCCGCCGGATCCAGCGCCGCGGCATGCCGAGGAACGCGAAAGGCATTCCGGTGCAAAGGAAGGAGCCGGCGACGGGATGGTCGACCGTCTCCCAGAAGCCCCGGGCCTGCAACTGCGGATCGGTCAGCAGCGCCGCGGCGGGTGTGACGGGCGCGGCGGCTACGCCGGCGGCCCGCAGCGCGGCGGCCGCCTCGGTGACGGAATGCCCCGCGGCCCAGGCGGAGATCAGCTTGTCGATGTCGTCGACACGCTCGGCCCAGTCGGCATCCTGAAGCCCTGGCTGGCCGAGGAGGCCGGCCAACGACGCTTGCGCGGCACCGTCGAGTGCGGCCAGCGCGACCCAGTCGTCGTCACCACGACACCGGTAGACTCCCTGGGGGGTGGCGCCCGGGCCTCGGTTACCGTTGCGGCACAGTGCGATTCCATTTCGGGAGTATTCGACCAGCATTTCGGCCGCCACGTTGAGCGCGGCCTCGACCATGGTGGCTTCCACCTGCATTCCGGCGCCCCGCCGGTCACGGATCACCAGCCCCGCGACGGCGGCGAAGGCGGCGTGCAACCCGGCGATCGGATCGCACACGCCCCGTGGGATCACCGGCGGGCCGTCGGCGTGCCCGGTCACCCATGCCATGCCGGTGGCCTGCTCCATCGTCTGGGCGAAGCCGACGCGATCGCGCCACGGACCGTCGAGGCCGAACGCGGGCATGCGGACCAGGATCGCCCGCGGATTCGCGGCATGCACCGCATCCCATTCCAGGCCGAAGTTCGCCATCACCCGGGGTGAGAAGTTCTCGACGACCAGATCGCTCGCGGCGATGAGCCCGAGCGCCAGCTCGCGCCCGGTGTCGGTGCCGAGTTCGATACTGATGCCCCGCTTGTTGTTGTTGCTGCACAAGAAGACCGGGCCCCACTCCCACCAGTGGTCCCAGTCCGGTGGGCGCCCGGCCGAGAACCTCATGCCGTCGGGCCGGCGCACGCCCTCGACCTTGATCACGTCCGCTCCCAGGGCGCCGAGCAGCTGGGTGGCGACCGGGCCCGCCCAGAACGCGGTGAAGTCGGTGACCCGGATGTCGGACAGCGGCAGCGCGCCCGGATCGGCGCTGCGGGGCGGTTGGGGCCGCGCCGGCCACTGGACCCGCCCGTTATCGGCGCCGAGTCGCGGCGGTTCCGCGGGCCCACGGGTCCCCATCGCGTCGCTGCGGTACGGCACGCGGGGCGCCAGCGCCCCGGTCGGCGACTCGACGAACACGCCGCGTTCGCGGAAGTGGTCGATCTCGGGGAGCGTCTCCGGCGTCGCGATGGGGGCGACTGGAATCCGGAACGCCACCGCCAGATCGATGATCTCCTGGGTGGTTCGGCGCGCGGTCCATTCGGTGACCATGCCCAGGAACTCGTCGCGGCGCTCGACCCGGCCGGCGAACGAGGCCAGTTCGGCGTCGCCGACCAGATCGGCGCGCTCGATCATCACCAGGAAGTCCTGGAACTGCTGTGCGGTGATGGTGCAGAAACCGACCATGCCGTCGGCCGTCGGGACGATCGACGGCAGCTCCATACTTCGTTCGTGCAGCAGCGAATCGGCGCCCAGCACGCTGGCCGACATCGCGGACAAACCCCCCATGGCGATCGCCATGGCCTCGTACGTCGAGACATCGATGATGTGTCCGCGTCCGCTTCGGGCCGCATGCCGGGTCGTTGCCGCCGCCGCGGCCGCGGCGAACGTGCCCGCCAGCCACTCGCCGAGCCGGCCGCCCGCCTGCACCGGCTCGTCGTCAGGCCAGCCGCGACCGGCGATCGATCCGCACAGCGCTTGCAGGATGAATTCGTTGGCGGCCAGCTGGTTTTCGACGTAGGGGCCGGTGGTGCCGAACGGCGTCACCGCCACGACCACGGCCGCCGCGGCGGTGTGGGCGGTGATGTCGTCGAGCGTCCGCCCGCCGGTGAGGTCGGTGATCACCAGGTCGGCGCCGGCCAGCAGCGAGGTGATCTCGGGCTGGCCGTGATCGACCACCGACTTCTTGCCCGCGGCCAGATAGTCGAACAACGCGCCGGGCGGTCCGCCGGCCGACCACTGGCGCAGCGCATCTCCCTGCGGTGACTCGACTTTCACCACCTCGGCGCCGGCATCGGCGAACATCTTGCCGCAGTATGACGCCGGCAGGCCGTTGCACAACTCCAGCACGCGCCAGCCCGCAAACGGCGCCTCGGCCCCCACGCTCAGTTGCCCAGGGTGGTCGCGCGTCCAGCGATTCCGGACGCCTCGACCGTGACCGGCGCCTGCGCGGAGGCCTGCGCCTGCAGCGCAAACTGGGTCATCCGCGTCCACGCGTCACGGTCGCGCTGGCTGGCTTGGCGGCCGACGTGGGTGACCACATCGACGTCGGTGGCCTGCGCGCGTAGGTAGCCGGCCCGGGCGTGGTCTTTCGGGATGTACCGGAACGGATCGAATGAGTATGCGGCCATGGCGTTTTGGTGGGTGATCTTGTTGATGACCGTGTCGTCGAGGTGGCCCATGGTGGCGATGACGTCCTCCGGGGCGAAGGGCCAATTGCTGTCCGAATGCGGGAAGTCGGACTCCCAGCACAGCATGTCCTCGTTGAACCAGTTCATGTTCTGCACGCCCACCTTGTCGCTGATGAAGCAGGTGTAGAAGTGCCGCTTGAACACATCGGTGGGTCCGTCGTATCCGGGTGGGAAGGTCGCGAGCGTCCACCCCGAGTGACGGTTGTAGACGTGTTCGGCCCGCCAGAGGAAGTACGGTATCCAGCCGACGTCGCCCTCGGTCAGCGAGAACTTCAGTTGCGGGAAGTCGGCCCAGAACTGCGCCCAGATGAGCTCGGTGAAGGTGAACATGCTCATCATCGACGAGGCCGTCATCTGCACGCTGGGCGGGGCGTCCGTCGACACCTGGGGAGAGCGCGACGCGGACCCTACATGGGTGCACAGCACCGTGTTGTGTTCGCAAACGGCCTCGAACAACGGGTACCAGTATTTGGTGTGAATGCTGGGCATTTGCAAGGCTTCTGGGTTCTCCGAGAAGCTGACCGCGTGGCAGCCCTTGCCGGCGAGGCGCTTGACTTCCTTGGCGGCCTCGATCACGTCGAACAACGGCAGGATGCCGCACGGGATGAACCGGCCCGGGTAGGCCCCGCACCATTCGTCGACGTGCCAGTCGTTGTAGGCCTTGATCATCACCAGGTTCGTGTCGCGGTCGGGGCCCTGGTTGAGGACCTGGCCGGAAAAGCCGGTGAAGTTCGGGAAGTTCAGCCCCGCCAGCTGGCCGCCGGCATTCATGTCCCGCACCCGCTCGTCGACGTTGAAGCAGCCCGGCCGCATCTCGTCGTAGCGTGAGGCGTCGATGTTGTACATCTCGCGCGGTTTTCCCGCGACGGCGTTCAGCCCCATGTTGCGTCCGCGGATCTCGCCGTAGTACCACTGCTGGATGCCGTCGGGCTCGAGAACCACCCGCGGGGCTCGATCCTTGTAGGCGGCGGGAACGTGGGCGTCGAACATGTCGGCGGGCTCGGCGATGTGGTCGTCCACGCTGATCAGGATCAGATCGTCCTTATTCATGCCGCGCTCCTCGGTCGGATCATCAGCGACTAGTAGACAATGGTGTGAGTCACAGTGTCAACCGCGGCGTCAGGTGCGGGTCGCCGCGGTTTCCACCCGAATCGCGGCTGTCCCAACTCCAGGTCGGCATGCGGCGGTACCGGTTCATCGCTGACAGATCATTGCCGTTCGGTCTTCGCATAAAGACTATTAGTCCAAGCGGTGGCGCTGCGTGCGAACTCCCCACGCGGCATCGCGCGATGCGCTTTGCCGCCGCGTGCCACGATGGGGCATGACCGGCCGGGAAGGTGACGGAAGTTGAGCAACAACAAGGCTGCGCGTCCGACCACCGCCGACGTGGCCCGGTTGGCCAGCGTGTCGACCGCCACGGTCAGTTATGTGCTGAACAACGCGCAGGGCCGGCGCATCTCCCCCGAAACCCGCGATGCGGTGTACCGTGCGGCCAAACTGCTGGGATACCGGCCCAATCTCGCCGCCCGCAACCTGGCGCGCGGCAAAAGCGGTGTGGTGCTCTACGTGGTCCCGCACGTGGCCGTGGGCGAGATGCCGATGCAGGCCGGCAGTCACATGACCACCGCACTGGCCCGCGAGGGTTTTCTTCAGGTGCAGATCTTCGAGACCGACGACGACCAGCATCTGGTCGACGCGATCGAAAATCTCGACCCGGTCGCGATCACCAGCCTGTTCCCGTTGAGTGCGGCCGCCCGTCAAGCGGTGACGAAGGCGGGTATCCCCCATATCGAGATCGGGACATTGCCCGCGCTCAAGAACCCGCACCTGTCGGTGGGCGAGATGCGCGTCGAGCACCTGGTCGAGCGTGGTCATCGCCGAATCGCGTTCGCCTACACCGGGATTGCCCGGTGGCGCCCGCTGGGTGACTACTGGTTCGAGGGTGTGTCACGCGCGGCGCAGTCGCGCGACCTGCCGCCGGTGCGCGTCGACGAGGTCACCCTGGACAACGCCGCCGACGTGGTCAGCGCCTGGGTGGGCGAGGGGGTGACCGCGGTATGCGCCCAGAGCGACGAGATCGCCTGCCTGGTCCTCTACGGTATCCACCAAGCACGGCTGCGCTGTCCCGGGGACCTCGCCGTGATGGGCGTCGACGCCAGCCCGATGGGCATGGTGAGCACTCCGCCGCTGACCACTGTGCAATTCGATCCCTGCGCGGTCGCCGACGCCGCCCTTGCCGCCGTATTCGAGCGGCTGGGCCATCCCGCCCCACCGTCTCCGGAGCTGACCGACATCGCCCACCTCGTGGTGCGGTCGTCGACCTGACTCAGTCGGCGGGCTCGTAACGCAGCAGCGTCACGTCGTGCTCCGGGTAGTCGCAGAACACCGGCTGCACCCGCATTCCGACCCTGAGGCGAACCGGGTCGACGTTGACCAGCTCGGTGGAAAACCTTGGGCCCTCGTCCCATTCGACGATGGCGAGCAACTGGGGCACGGCATCGGCGAAATGCGGGCTGACCGGCCGGTGCGCGACGGTGTAGGAGTACAGCGTCCCCATCCCGGAAATCTCGCGCCATTCCAGGTCGTCGGCCAGGGTGCGCGGCGCGCGCACTCGCGGGTAGAACACATAGGCCTGTAGCGACGGCGAATACTGAATGACGATGCGATGCTCGCCGAGCGCATCCCAAAACGGCGCGCTGGTGGGCGTTTTGACGGGCATGGGCCGTTCGAAATTCATCTCCTCAGTCCCCTTGCAGGATCAGCGTCGTCTGCTCGGACAGGATGCCCCCGTTGCCGGACACGAACGCCCGGTTGCAGTCGGCGATCTGCGCGGCGCCCGCGCGGCCCATGATCTGGCGGGTGGCGTCGCAGACGTGGTGCATTCCGCCGGCCAATCCCGCTTGGCCGAAGCCCAATTGCCCGCCCGCGGTGTTGAGTGGGAAATCGCCGCGGAAGGTCAGGTCGTGGTTGGCGACGAATTCCATGCCCTTGCCCTTTTCGCAGAAGCCGGCATCTTCCAGGGAGAGCAGCACGGTGATGGTGTAACAGTCATAGATCGACACCATGTCCATCTGTTCGCGGCTCAGCTCGGTCATGGCGAACGCGGTGTCCGCCGCGGCGGCGATCGGAGTGTGCAGCAGATCCTCGGCGTACGTCGGGGTCTTGAACGGCACGTGTTCGCCGAATCCCTTGATCCACACCGGGCGATTGCGCGACCGCCTGGCGACGTCGGCGCTGGCGACGACGACCGCGGCGCCCCCGACGCAGGGCATGACGATCTCGAGCATGTGCAGCGGGTCGGCGATGACCGGGCTGGCGAGCACGTCGTCGACGGTCAGCGGCTTGTCCTTCCAGATCGCGCCGTCGGTGTGATTGGCGTTGACGCGCTGATCGACGACGATCTTGGCCATCGCACGCTCGTCGTAGCCGTAGACCGCGGCGTAGCGCTGCGCCACCTGGCCGTATGGTCCGTTCTGGCCGAGGTTGCCGTAGGGGATCTCGAATTCGGCTTGCGGCGAGCCGTATTGGTTGCTCGACGAGCCGAAGAACATGGCGTCGACCATGGGCCGGGGCTTCTTCTTGGACGACGGCGTGATGTAGCGGGCGGGCAGCGCGCACAGCACCGCGTCGCAGATCCCCAGCTCGACGGCCGCGGCCGCGCGCCACACCATGGCCGCGGCGCTGGCCCCGCCCAGATCGACGTGCTCGGCGAATCTCGCTCCCACACCGAGGTATTCGGCGATCGTGGAGGGGACGAAGATCTCCGACTCGGCCAGGTGCGACGCCACGATGCCGTTGACGACATCTCCCGGCAGGCCGGCATCCTCGAGCGCGGCGGCGCCCAGCTCCGCCCACTGCTCGAGGACGAACGGCGCGGGCGAGGCCTTGTTGAGCCGCTCGGGCGGCAGCTCGACGTATCCGACGATCGCGGCTTCTCCGCGTAATCCCATGCTGTGCCTTACTTTCGGGGTAGTCCGAGGATCATCTGCGCGATGATGTTCAGCTGGATCTCCCTCGTCCCGCCTCCGATCAGCTCGGCCGGCAGGTGCAGGTAGGGTTCCACGACCGCGGCGTCGGGGTCGTCGACCATCGCGACCTGCCCGGTCAGCTGCAGCGTGGCCTGGAAGGTGCGGCGCAGCAGCACATTCATCGCGACCTTGGCGATGCTGGACGCCGGGCCGGACGCCTGGCCGTCGAGCAGCCGAATTGTTTCCCGCACCCCGAGCGCCCTGATCGCATTGGTGTAGGCGTCGAGTTCGCCGAGCTCGCGCAACGCGTCGTCCCGATCGGGTCCGGGTTGCGCGGCCAGCCGGCGCAGGGCGACGGCCCGGTCGAACTTGACGTATCCGCTGATGGCCGTGCGCTCTTCGGCCATCGTGGCGATCGCGAGGCTCCAGCCGTCGGTGGGTCCGCCCAGCAGCATCTCGTCGGGGACGAAGACGTCGTTGAGGAACACCTCGTTGAAGTGCGCCTGCCCGGTCGCCGTCTTGATCGGCTGGATCTCGACCCCGGGGGAACGCATATCGAGGATGAAATAGCCGATGCCGCGGTGCTTGCTGGCTTCGGGGTCGGTGCGGGCGAGCAGTGCACCCAGGTCGGCGTATTGGGCCAGCGACGTCCAGATCTTGTGGCCGTTGATCCGCCAGCCGCCGTCGACCTTGGTGGCCCGGGTGGCCAGCGACGCGAGGTCCGAACCGGCCCCTGGCTCGCTGAACAGTTGGCACCAATGAATGTGACCGCGCTGGGTCGGCGGAATCAACCTCTCCTGCAACTCTTTTGGCGCGGCGGCCAGCACCGAGGGCAGGATCCACTCGGCGATGTTCAGCGACGGCCGAACCAGCCCGGGCCGCTTGGCGAACTCCTCGTCGATGATGAGCTGCTTCAACGGGCCCGCATCCACGCCCCACGGCGCCGGCCAGTGCGGCACAATCAGACCGGCGTCGGCGAGCAACGTGCGCTGTGGCCCCGACGCCTGGTCGGCGTAGTCACCGTGCGGTGCTGGTTTGTCGTTGCTCAACTGCAGGGCCGCATCCAGCGTTTCGGCCACCCAGGAACGGAATTCGGCCTCCGCATCGCCGAGATTGACCGACATGTCGCGCGTCTGGGTGCATGTCAGCTCCCCCAGCCGTCGCGCCCAGCGATTCGCCGGGCCGATCGATCCCGCCAGGCTGATGGCTCGCCGCCAGTACAGGTGCACGTCGTGTTCCCAGGTGAAACCGATGGCGCCGAGCATCGTCAACGCGTCGAGCACCAGGTCCGGCGCGGGCGAGATCGCGATCACGGCCGCGCCGGCCGCGGCGATCCGATGCTGGTCGAGTGATTCGCCGACGGCGCGGACCGCGTCCCAGGCCGCCGCGGTGGCCAACTCGCTGCTCACCAACAGCATCGCCGCGTTGTGTTGCAAGGCCTGAAACGTGCCGATCACCTTGCCGAACTGCTCGCGGATGCGCAGGTGCGCGGTGACGGTCCGCAGGCACCACGCAACGATGCCGGCGGTCGTGCTGGCGACGAGCCCCACGACCACACAGCGGGCACGCTCGCTATCGAGGCCGGTAAGCACCTCGGTGTCGGTGACGCTGTGGTCGTCGAGCCGCAGGATGCCGGCGTCGGCGACGAGGTCGGTGCCGGTCACGGGTTCGACTGTGGCCGTGGGGGTTTCGGTGTCCACCAGCGCCCAGACTACGTCGCCGTCATCGGTATGGGCCCCGAGCAGGATCGTTCGCCCCGCGCACACCCCGAGGGTGACGGGTGAAGCTCCGCTGATCCGCCAGTTGCCGCCGTCGAGGCGCGCCGAGAAGCCGTCCCCGGGTAGCACGATCGCCGCGGTGGCGCCGGCTGCCAGGTCCCGAAGGAATGACTGGGCGCTCGGCGTCGGATCGGCGAGCAGTGCGGCGGCTCCGGCGCTGACCGTCGGCAGCAGCGGGCCGGGGAGCAGCGAAATGCCCGCCGATTCCAGAACGCATGCGGCGTCGATCAGTTCCCCGCCTTGGCCGCCGAGGTCTTCGGGCAGATGCACGGCGTGGAACCCGTTGGCAACCAGAGCATCCCACCATTCGGGGACGCGTCCGGCCGCGAGGTCGCCGAAGCTGTCGCGCGTGGTGGCGATGGGGGCATGGCGGGCGGCGAATTGTCCGACGGCATCGCTGAGCTCCTGCTGCTCCGGACTCAGTCCCAGACTCACGAGGACGGCCGAGAGATAACTGGCGTTGGCCGCACCGACTGCTATCCTTTCGTTACAAGACGGACCGTCTCGTCTTGTGGCAGACTACCGGGGCGAATCGGGATATGTAAAGCGCACCCGATCCCCGCGAGGGGCGTTCGATCTGAGTTCGCAGAAGCGAGGACCACCAGATGCCAACCGATCTCGACGCGGTGAACACGGCGGCGGGCTCGCCTCGCAGACGCAGCGAGAAGTCGCGCACGGCGATCGTCACCGCCACGCGAGAACTGCTACTCGAGCGCGGCTTCGACGGGCTGACCATCGAGGCGGTCGCCGCGCGCGCCGGCGTGGGCAAGCAGACCATCTATCGATGGTGGCCCACTCGCCCCGCGCTGGTCGCCGACGTGATGCTCGAAGATGCCGACAAATTGCTCGCGTCGGTCAACCACAGTGGCAACCTGGCCGCCGACCTGGTGGGCTGGGTGGGCAAGTTGTTCGCCAGCCTGACGACGCCGCGCGGTTCGGCCATGCTGCGCACGCTGACGGTGGCCTGCATGGAACACGAGGACACCGCCGTCAAGCTGCGCGCCGGATTCAGTGCGCCGCTACACGACAGCGTGCGGGCCCGGCTCCGGGCCGACGGCATCGACGAGGCCACCGCGGAATCGGCTGCGGATGCCATCGTCGGTGGGGTGGTGTACCCGATCCTTTCCGGCGCGCAGCCCTACTCGCGCCGCCGCGCCGAACGGACCACCCGGCTCATCGTGGAGGCGCTCACCGTCGCCTGACCGTCGCGCGTCAGTCGACCGACACCGCGGCCAGGCCCCGGCGCACCCGGTCGGGCAACGAACCCCCGTGGCTCAGCCAGTCGTCCAGCGCGACGCGCACCGCCGCCATCGCCAGCGCCCCGATCAGGCGTGGCCGCGGGTCCTGCGGGGTCAGGTTGGGCATGCGGGGCGCGATGAGCTCGGCGATCGCCAGCTCATAGCGCACATAGATATGCAGCGTCCACGCGTCCAGCGTGTCGGATGACCTTGTCAGCGTGGCCAATTCGCGGATCTGCGTTTCGATCTCGGCGAAGCCACGGGCGAGCTCACCGAAGGCGCCGGCTACCGCTTCGATGGCGGTCAGCTGCGGTGGTTGGGCGGCCAGCGCGGCGGTGATCCGGTCCAGCCAGTGGGCGTTCATGCCCTCGGCGACGGCGTCTTCCTTGGATTTGAAGTAGCGGAAGAACGTTGCCCGGCCAATGTCAGCGGTGTCGGCGATGCGGTCCACCGTGGCCCCCGCCAGACCCCGGCTGGCGACCAGCTGGGCGGCCGCCGTGGCGATGCGCTGGCGCATCGCCGCACGCTTGCGCTGGGCCAGCGACGGCGTAGCGGACGCTGCACTTGACATGTCCCCACCCTGTTTCCTGCGAATCGTCCCCACAATCGTAAGACATAGTCTTAGCATGAGACGATGTCTCAGATCACCGCTTCGTCCGATCAGCCGGCCCCTAAGGCGCGCGCCGCGTGGGAGTTCTTCCAGCAGATGCTGGCCGACGTCACCAAGATCGTGACCGAGGATGCCGAGTCGGCGCGGGAACTGGCCGAGGGTCTGCGCGTGGTCGCCCGGGTGTCAGCGCTGTGCGCGCAGATGACGGTCGAATCCGACCCCGAGCGGCCGTCGTTCTTCGATATGTGCTCGGAGAACCGGATGGTCGGGGGCCCCAACCCGGACGGCAAGTATTACCTGGCGATGATTCGCGGCGACCGCCGCTACCGCATCACCGGCACCCGCGGCTCCAGCGCTTACCTGGGATTCCAGATCCTGGCCGGGACCGGACTTACCCCGCGGCGGATGGCGGCCTACCTGAGCGACGTCGACCTGGCGCTCGACTCCGGTGAGTTCACGCTCGTGCTCGCGGCCGACGAACCCGCCGATCTGGCCGGCGCTCAGTGGTTGAAGATCCCCGACGACGCCTCGTCGGTGGTCGTCCGGGAATACATCGGTGACCGGTCGAACGAGGAATTGGCGACGCTGCGGATCGAGGCGCTGGACCCCGGGCCCGTGCCGACGCTGACCGACGACGGGCTCGCCGACCAATTCACCGCGATGGCATGGTCGCTGATGAAACTCGCGACCCTGCACCGCACCATCAAGCCGGAACTCCTGCACACGCCAAATACGTTGCTGACCGCCCAAGCCGCCGACCTGGGTGCGGCCGACACCACGCCGGACAACCTGTACATGATGGGCACCTTTCGGCTCGAACCCGGTCAGGCCCTCGTCCTGGACATCGTCCCGCCCGACACCCGGTACTGGAACGTCACGCTGGAAAGCATTTGGCACGAATGCCTGGAGCCGCATCGCCGGCACAGCTCGGTGACCAACCGCGGCGTCCAGCCCAACGCCGACGGGCGGGTGCGGATCGCAATCGCGGCCGAAGACTTCGGGTTTGGCCACTGGCTCGACACCGGTGGCCGGCATCGCGGCTTCATCGTCGTGCGCTGGCTGGACAATCCGAGCCCGCCCGACGTCACCGTGTCCGTGCGCGAGGCCGAGGAGCGGAAATGACATTGCAGGACCGCTTCGCTCCGGAACGATTGATCGCCGCCGCCTGCGACGAAGTCGGCAGCGACGACTTCGGCGACGAGGGTTGGCGGCCCGGATTGCACCGGGTGACCGACGGGCTGATCAACGACGCCCGGCTATCCGACATCGGTGTCGAGATCGCCCACCTTGACCTGATGCGGGCGCTGAAGAACCGGCTCGGCGTAATCGCTTGGCGCAAAGAACATCCCGAGGCCTCCCGCGAGGAGGTCAAGGCGCCGATCTTCATCGTCGGCCAGCCGCGCACCGGCACCACGATTCTCTACGACCTGCTCGCCCAGGATCCCGAGCTGCGCGCGCCGCTGACGTGGGAGGTCGACGAGCCCTGTCCGGTGCCGCAGCCCGAGACCTATCACAGCGATCCCCGCATTGCCCAGACCCAGGCCGGCATCGACCTTTCCGAACAGATCATGCCGGGGTTCTTGGCCTTTCACCCGATGGGAGCGCTGGTCGGCCAGGAGTGTGTGCGCATCACCGCGGCCGAGTTCGTCAGCATGATCTTCTCGGTGCAGTATCGGCTGCCGAGCTACTACCGTTGGCTGATGTACGAAGCCGACCATGCCGGCGCCTATCGCTTCCACCGAATCTTCCTGCAGCACTTGCAATCCGGTGTGTCCGGTCAGTGGCTGTTGAAGTCGCCCGCCCACCTGTGGCAGCTGGACGTCTTGCTGGCCGAATACCCGGACGCGTTGATCGTGCAGACCCACCGCGACCCACTCAACGTCATATCGTCGATCGCCGCGCTCACCCATCACCTGCGCCGGATGTGCAGCGACGAATCCAGCATCACCGAGTGCGCGGCCCAGTCCTACGAGGAGATCATCGTCGGCCTGGAGCGCGAGATGGCCTTGCGGGACAGCGGCGCCGTGCCCGCGGACCGGGTGATCGACGTGCAGTTCGCCGACTTCATGAACGACCCCTGGACCACGATCAAGGACATCTACCAGCGGATGGACCGCGAGCTGCGCCCCGATGCCGAGCAGAAGATGCGCGACTTCCTCGCCTCCCACCCCTCGGACGGCGGGCGCAGCCGATACACCTGGGCGGACACCGGGCTGGACGCGGTCGAAGTGCGTGAGCGAGTGAGCGCCTACCAGGACCGCTACGGCGTGCCCACCGAGCAGCTGCGCTGAGGTAGGTCACACCGAACACCGCTGCGACGCTTGACGTCTGCGAACGGTAGGCTCGGCGCAAGGGCGACGGGAGCGGCGATGGACGACGATTGCCTGAAGCTCACCACCTATCTGGCCGAGCGCAGGCGGACCGGGGACAGTTTCGTCTCCGATGTGCTGCTCGGCCTGTACGCGCGGCACCGAATCGCCTGCGGCGTCCTGCTGCGCGGCATCGGCGGGTTCGGCACCGGTCACTATCTGCGCACCGACGAGTCGCTGACGTTGTCCGAGGACCCGCCCGTGGCGATCATCGCGGTCGACACGCGAGCGAAGATCGAGGCGCTGCTCGACCCGGTGCTGAGCGTCAAGCAGCGAGGCCTGGTGACCCTGGAACGTGCTCGGCTGCTGCACGACGACATCGGGTCACCGCGGCTACCCGAGGATCTGCACGACGCCGTCAAGTTGACGATCTACGTCGGGCGCAAGCAGCGCGTCGACGGCTCGCCCGCCTACATCGCGCTGTGCGACTTGATGCACCGGCGCGGCCTGGCCGGCGCCACGGTGTTGCTCGGGGTGGACGGCGTCGCACACGGAGAACGCCAGCGCGCGAACTTCTTTGGCCGCAACGCCGATGTGCCGATGGTGATCGTGGTCGTCGGCTCCGGCGAGCGCATCGGTCGGGTGCTACCGGAGCTCGGCCAACTGCTGCGCAGGCCGCTGTTCACCGTCGAACGGGTCCGGGTGTGCAAGCGCGACGGCCGGTTTCTGGAGCGGCCGCACGCCCTGCCCGGCGTCGACGAGCGCGGCCTGCCGCTGTTCCAGCAGCTGACGATCTACACCTCGGAATCGGCGCACCATGCGGGTGTGCCGATACACCGCGCGATCGTCCAGCGGCTGCGCCAAGCCAAGACCGTCGACGGCGCGACCGTGCTGCGCGGCGTCTGGGGGTTCCACGGCGACCACCCGCCCCACGGCGACGGATTGCTCTCGTTGACCCGCCGGGTTCCCGTCGTCACCGTGGTGATCGATACGCCGGCCAACATCGCCGAATCCTTCGCCGTCATCGACGAAGCGACCCGACACGAGGGCCTAGTGACCAGCGAGATGGTGCCCGCACTGGTCTCCGACGACGGTGACTCCGGGCCCCCGCGCATGGCCCGGCACCGCTACTAGGAGTGGTCCGCGACGAGCATCGCGGCGGCGCGCTCGCCGATGATCACGCTGGGCGCCATGGTGTTGCCGGTGGTGATTCCCGGCATCACCGACGCGTCGGCGACGCGCAGCTTCTCGATCCCGTAGACGCGCAGTGATGCGTCGACGACGGCATCCGAATCGCGGCCCATCTTGGCCGTACCGTTCTGATGCCAGTAACTGGTCGCGGCGTCGCGGACGAAGCCCTCGAGGTCACGGCCCTTCAGGTTGCCGGGTGTCACCTCCCGGCTGACGAACGGGCACAGGGCCTGCGAGTTCCCGAGTTCGCGGCACAACTCCACCGCGGCTAACGCCGCCTTGAGGTCGTCGGGATCACCAAAAGTATTGGCGTGGATGCGGATCGGATCATCCGGGTGTGGTCCGGTCAGCCGGAGGTGTCCACGACTCCTCGGGTGTGCCACACCGGCGAACAGCGTCCAACCGGACTGTGGGAGGCCGAATCTGGCAATCGTCTCGTCGGTGCCGATCGGCACCTCGGCCTGGCAGATGAACACGTCCGGCGTCTCGGCATCCGACATGGTCCAATACACCGTCGCCTCCGACATGGTGTTGCGCGGCGGCAGCGGCACCCGGTCCTGCCACACGCAGTGGATAGCCACATGGTCCTGGAAGTTGCGGCCCACACCCGGAAGATGCTGGCGCACAGGGATTCCGAAGGCGTGCAGCTGTCCCTCGTCGCCGATCCCCGATTGCATCAACACCTTCGGGGTATGGATGGCCCCCAGGGACAGCACCACCTCGCACTCGGCGCCGACGACGAGCGTCGACCCGCGATACCGGATCTGAACCCCGGTAGCGCGGTTCGCATCGAAGACCACCCGGGTCACGAGGGCCTCGGTGAGCACCGTCAGGTTGGGCCGATCCATGAGCGGATACGTGTAGGAACGAAATATCGACTCCCGCTTGCCGTTGCGCGCGCGGATATCTTCAATGGCCGCCCCGCCGGGCCCTTCCATCATGCGCCCGTTGGGATTTTCGAAAGTGGGAATCCCGATCGAACGCGCGGCCAATAGCGTGGCCGGTGCCAGCGGGCTCGGTTCGGGAGCGGGCTGCACGAACACCGGTCCACCGGTGCCCCGGTAGGCGGGATCGGCGGGGCCATGCCAGTCTTCGATGCGGCGATAGATGTCGAGAACTGCGTCGTAGCCCCAGCCCGGATCCCCGGCTTGGTCGGCGAAGAAGTCCCAGTCGTTCTTGTGGCCGCGCGCCCAGCACATGACGTTGATGCTGGATCCCCCACCCAGCACCTTGCCCATCGACATCGGAATGGACCGCCCGTTGATGTGCGGGTTCGGTACGGCACGAAAGCCCCAATCGCGTTCACTGCCGAGGTTGTAGGGCCACTGGTTGGCCTGGGTGACGGCCGGTACGTCGTCATCGCCGCCCGCCTCCACCAAAAGCACACTGACCTCCGGATTCTCGGCCAGGCGCCCCGCGACGACCGAACCCGACGACCCGGCTCCGCACACGATGAAGTCGTAACACGGTTTCAGCTCGCCCGTGAGGCGCTGCTGATTTGCCCGCACCCGCGCCTGAAAGTCCTGCGCCGCCGCCGAATTGGTTTGTGCAGATGCCATGCCCACCGTCGATTGCTCCTTGGCCGTCGGTTTGTTGCAATCAGCATGTCGGGTGCTCCAGGGCGCATCCAGGCCCCGTCGTTCCTGGTAGCGCGGCGGCTAGGCAGCGCGGCGACGTGAAGCGAGATAGTCCGCGCTGCAGTTCAATTGGCGCGCGCTAGGAGCGCATGGCGCCCAGGGCTTACGTCGTGGGCTGCGCGAGGCTGGAGAGCAGACGCAGCCGCTCTTCCGACGGTGAACCGGCTTCCGCGTAGTAGGTGACCAGCGCCTGCCGTGTTTCGGGAAGAACGAAGGCGCGGTAGTGCAGGTCGAGCGGGCCCACCTGCGGGTGATTTATCAGCCCCATGCCACTGGTCTTCTGTTTGACGTCCTGGCGGGCCCACAGCGTGCGGAAGTCGTGACTGGCGATGCTCAACTCGCCGATCAGCTTTTGCAGTTCCGGATCGCCGGGACTCTCCTCGGCGATGTTGAAGCGCAACCAGGACACCAGAATGCCGGCGACCTCGTCCCAGTTACGAAGCCACTTGCGCAACTCGGGGTCCAAGAAGATGAACCGCAGATGATTGGAGCCCGGCGCGAAGTACGGAATGAGCGCCCGCGCCATCGAGTTGCCCAGCAGGATGTTCATATGACGGTCCTGCACATAAGCGGGAGTCAGATGCCAGGTGTCGAGCAGCCCCTGCAGGCTGGGGTCCACCTTCGCTGCCGCCGGACGCCGTCGGCGGGGGGCGGGATGGGTGAGGGTCCGCATGTATTCGGCGGCATCGTCGTTGAGTTGCAGCGCGCTGGCGAGCCCCTCGAGGACCTGGTCTGAAGGCTGCCGCTCGCGCCCCTGCTCCAGCCGCAGGTAGTACTCGGCGCTGATGCCGGCCAGCATCGCGACTTCCTCGCGGCGCAAGCCAGCCACCCGCCGGCGTTCACCCCCGACAAGGCCGACATCGGCGGGCTTCAACAAGCCGCGCCGTGCCCGCAGGAACGTCGCCAGCGCTTGCTGATCGCGCATGAAGTGACCCTAGCGCCGATGGGCGCCGTTCGGGTGGTCCCGCTACTACCAGGACCGAGGGCCCGCAGGAAGGTTCAGCCGGCCACCGAAGCGTCGTAGATGGACTGGATCGCCTTGTCCAGGGTGGCGTTGAACTGCTCGTCGGACTGGTCGACGGTCAGGCCCTCGGTCAGCGCGCGGCTGAAGCTGGCGATCAGCCCGGTGTTCTTGGCCAGCAGGTCGTTGGCTTCCTCGCGGGAGTAACCGCCGGACAGGGCGACCACCCGCATCACCTTCGGGTGCTCGATCAGAGGACGGTAGAAGTTGACCTCGGTGGGCAGGCTCAGCTTGAGCATCACGCGCTGACCGTCCGGCACGGAGTCGAGCTGCTTGGTGATCTCGTCGCGCAGGATGCCCTCGGCCTCGGCCTTGTCCGAAATCGAGATGGTGACCTCGGGCTCGATGATGGGCACCAGACCGTGCGAGAGCACCTGATGGCCCAGCTCGAACTGCTGGGCGATCACCGCCGCGATGCCCTTGGGGTTGGCACCGCCGATCACCGACCGCTCTTTGGTCCCGAAGACGCCCAGGCCGGCGGCCCGGTCCAGCAGTTCGTCGAGGCCCGGGATCGGCTTCATCAGCTGGACGTCGTCGGACGCGTCGGCCAGGCCTTTGTCGATCTTGAGGATCGGCACCACGCCCTTGGTCTCCCACAGGTAGGTGGTCGACGGCTTGCCCGCGATCTCGCGGTCCATGGTCTGCTCGAACAGGATCGCGGCCAGCACCCGGTCACCGGTGAACGCCGGGGACGTGATGATCCGCGAGCGCATCTGGTGAATGAGGTCGAACATCTCCTTCTCGGAGGAGTAGGCGTCGTCCTGGATGCCGTAGAGGCGCAGCGCCTTGGGCGTCGAACCGCCGCTCTGATCGAGCGCCGCGATGAATCCTTTGCCCGCCGTCATCCGCTCCGCTTGCTGCTGGTTCGACATTGAACTCTCCCAGTTCCTCATGGCCCTCACGGGCACGGCGCCCACGGCCGGTGACCGCGCGCTCAAGTCCGAATCGTGCCGATCATATTCGGCCACTTTGGGCCCGAGCAGGCAGGTCGTCAGACTGCGACGTCGGTCTGCGCCTCGGTCTGGCTGCGGGGTGGCGGCTTGCTGCGCCACACCGCCATGCGGTCGAGGAGCCGGTCGCGCAAGACGAGCGTGTGGAAGAGTACCGCCGTCATGTGGGCGGTAAACGCGAGGAAAAGCAGGAGCGCGAAGGCGCCGTGGCACTCGCGCAGGACCGCGAAGACGTCGACGTTGTGCGGTGCGATGCCGGGCAGCGCGACGGGCCCGAGCAGGGTGATCGGGAAGCGCGCCGACGACAGCATGGCCCACCCGGTCAGGGGCTGCACGAGCAGCAGGGCGTAGAGCAGGTACTCCGATCCCGTCGCGACGCGGCGTTCGGTCTTGCTCATGGTGGCCAAAAACGGCGGTGGCCGGTGCCTGAGCCGGTTCACCAGCCGGACCAGGGCGAAGGCCAGGATCAGCAGGCCCAGCGGCCGGTGGATTGCCAGTAGTCGTGGGTACAGGCCCAGGGCGGCGACCATGGTCACGCCGATGAGCAACTGCGCGATCACCATCGGGGCCATCAGCCAGTGCAGGACGCGCGAAAGCAGGGTGAACCGCGGCGCGACGGTCGCCTCAGTCATTGCAGGACCGCTTCGACGCCGACTGCGCTGGGCGTTTTGGGCTCACCGGCGCGGCGACCGAATGAACGGGCGTACACCGCCGAGCGCGCCGCGAGCAGCGGGTCGTCGGAGGCGGTGATGCCGTCCGGCAGCACCAGCGGGTCGAAGTTGATATCGCGCGCGTTGCCGGCGTCCTCCGTCTGGACCGCGGAGATGGTGATGGTGCCGGCGTCGATGGTGCGCCGTCCCAGCGGCCACGGTTTGGTGGCGTCGTTGGTCGGGTCCCCCGGCTCGCCGACGGTGAGCATCAGCCGCCAGGTCAGCGGGGTGCGCGCCAGCGTCCGGATGAGGGCGTCGAACAGGTAGTCCTTGGCCGGCGGGCCGGCGGGCAGGGCCGCCACGTCGGCGCCTTGCTGGGGAATCGCCGACCAGCGCACCGGCACCGTCGCGCCGGCGCCGTTGGTGAACCGAAAGGCGTTAAGCGCATGGAAGGCGCTGTCGGCGAATCCCGTGCTCGGCGGCGCCTGCTTGATGATCCGCATGGCCGCGGCGGTCTCGGGATGGCGTTGCAGGA
>NZ_LZMG01000441.1:0-9713 GCF_001673615.1 Mycobacterium sp. 1245499.0 | reverse complement strand
GGCCAGGGTGCCCACGGTGACGATCTGGGTGCTCTGCCAGGCCGCCGACGGGTCCACGGTCGAGTCGGTGGGACCGGCGATCTGCACCCGGAAGTCGAACCGCACCGGCCCGCCGTCCAGCCGCGTCTGCAGTTCGTCGGTGAGGAAGTCCCGATCCTTGTCGTGGGCGTCGGACCCCGACAAGTACTCCTCGGCCGCGGTCGGAACCAGGTGGTAGCGAACGAATCTGGCGCTGCCGTCGGCGGCGATCCAGCGGAAGGCGTGCAGGCCGTGGTATTCGGTGGTGGCGTAGCTGGCCGGGATCCGGTTCGCCTCACGCAGCAGGGGCAACGCGCCGAGCAGCCGCGGATGGGTGAGCAGGTGTTTGGCCATGCGCAGCGGCGTGGTGAGACCGGGCCGCATCGCCTTGAGCAGATCGATGAACCCGTCGGGCGTGCTGGAGACGAACAACCGGGCGGTCTGCGTCGAAACGTCGGTGGTGGAGCCGTCGGGCAGGGTGAATTTCACCGCCGTCCCGCGCACCCCGGGTGCGCCGTCGCGCTGCTCGGGGTTGCCCGATCCGTTGGAGAAGCGGATCAGCGCCGGGACCGTAGAACCATCGAGATGCTGTGCGCGCGAGAGCATGAGCGCGTCGGGGGTCGCGGTGAACGTGCCGCGGTACAGGGTGCCCTTGGCGTGCAGCGCGCGGCATCCAGGCTGTGCTCCGCCGGCGCCCCGGATCGCCTCGATCGCCTGGTCAGGGGTAAGTGCACCGCTCATGGACGAATCTTAGTTGGATCAGTCGGGAAAGCCGAAGAGTTCGACCACACCGTGATCGCGACCGGCGGTGTAGCCGCCGTCGACGGCGAGCGCCTGGCCGCTGACGAAGGAGGCGTCGGGCGAGAGCAGGAAGGCGGCCATGGCGGCGATCTCCTCGGGCTGCCCCAGGCGCTGCAGGGCGTGCTCCTTGGTGATGGAGGCCAGCGGCCCCTCCATGCCGGGAATGCTGAAGACGCTGTGCGCCATGGGTGTTTCGATGAAGCCGGGGCAGATGACGTTGGCCCGGATGCCGCTCGGCCCGTAGTCGAGGGCGATGTTCTTGGTGAGCAGCACGACGCCGCCCTTGGCCGCGTTGTACGAGCTGCCCCCGGCGGTGCCCTCCAGGCCTTCGACGCTGGCGACCGTCACGATCGAGCCGCGTTCGCCGTCGGCCCGGGGTTGGTCGATCATCTTCGCCAGGGCCGCCTTGGCCACCAGGAAGGTGCCGGTGAGGTTGATCCCGATCACCCGATCCCATTCGGCGCGCTCGAGCAGGTGCACCGGGCCTCCCCCGGCGACCCCGGCGGCGTGGAAGAGGCCGTCGAGGCGGCCCGGCACGGTGGCCAGCACCGCGGCGATCGCGGCTTCGTCGGTCACGTCGGCGGACACGAAGGTGAACCGCGCGCCCAGGTCGTCGGGCGGGGCGGCCACGTCGGCGCCGATCACGGTGCCGCCCTCGGCCAACAACCGTCGCGCGGTGGCCAACCCGATTCCGGACGCGGCGCCGGTCACGACGAAGGTGCGGGAACGGGCGCGGTCGGGGTTCACCATGTCGCATCCTTCACGGGTGGTGGGCGGTTCGGCCCCGTCATGGTGACACACGTTCGCGCCGTTGGCTTTACCAATGCAGTCGGTCGATAGGCCGGCTGTATCGAGCCATAGCAAACCCGTCTTGGACATTGCCGTGCCAGCTGGAGGACGATAGGCCGATGTCAATACCTCAGCCGCAGGCGCGGTCGCGCCGGACCGGATGGCGATTCGGGGCGATCGGCGCGGCCGCCGTCACCGCGGTGGTCTTGCTCGGCTCCCCCGTCGACCGGGCCGCGCCAACCGCCGCGGTGGCGATGTTGTCCGACGACGCCGTCGCCATCGCGCAGGGCGTCTCGGTCACCCCGGCCCCCGGCTGGACGGTCGGAAACCGCGGCCCGAACTGGGTGGCGTTGAACAACGCCGACACCACCGCGCAGCTGCGGATCACGGTCAAAGCCGCGGGCGGCGCGGACGCCGCCGGGCTGCTGCAGGCCGACATCGACCAGTTCACCGGCGGCGCATCGGCCATCCTGACCGACGTGAACCGCCTGACCGCGCCCGAGACCAAGCCCCTGCCGGGCCCCAACTTCCAGCAGGAAGCCTCCGTCGACTACACCGCGACCGTGGTGAACCCGCAGGGCGCGATCCCGGTGATCGGCACGTTCACCGAGCTGCTGAACGCCTCGAACGGCCGATCGGCGTTCATCGACTTCCGCCAGGACAGCAGCGCGACCAGCCAGGCCGCCGGCGAGGGCGGAATGATGATCAGCTCCATGCAATGAGCCGCTAGCGACCCGCGCGGGCGAGGGTCGGCGTCGCACGCGTGCAACCGACCGCGTATTACAAACTGGTACGAATCGACCGCGGAGGGGTTCATGCCATCAGCCGAGACGGCGACCAGCACGGCGGAGACGCTCGCCGGCATCGTCGAACGACACGCACAGCACCGGCCCGACGCGGTCGCCATCCGGTACGGCGAACGCCAGTGGTCCTGGGCCGAGTGGAGCTCGCGGATCCGTCGCGCCGCCGGTGCGCTGCGCGCCGCCGGCCTCGAGCGGGGCCAGTGCGTGGCCTTCCTGGACAAGAACCACCCCGCCTGTCTCGAGGTCCTCATCGCCGGCGCCTCGATCGGCGTCGTGACCACGGTCGTCAACTGGCGAGTGGTCGGCGACGAACTCGTCCACGTCCTCACCGACAGCGGCGCCCGCGTGCTGCTCGTCGGCGCCGAGCTGCGTGCGGCGGCCGAGTCCGCCGCCGAGCGGGTCCCGGGTGTGGAACGCATCATCGAGGTCGGTGAAGAATACGAATCGTTGCTCGCCGCGGCGCCCCCGACGCAGGCCGACGCGAGCGTCGACGAAAACGAGACGGCGTTGGTGATTTACAGCTCCGGCACCACCGGACGCCCCAAGGGCGTGCTGCTCAGCCAGCGCGCGCTGGTCAATCACGCGTCCAACCTGGCTCCGGCGTTTCCCTTCGACGAGGGCGACGCCAACTTGGTGGCGATGCCGTTGTTCCACGTCGGCGGGATCGGCTATGCGCTATTCGGAATCCGTTCGGGTGCACCGACATTCATGACCCGTGAGCCCGACGCGGCAACGCTTATCGGCGCGGTGCGGGCCGGCGCCACGCACGCGTTCTTCGTCCCGCCGGTGATCGCCCGGTTCCTGGACGCGGGTGAGGCGGCGACCGCGGCCCTCGCCGGCCTGCGCTACATCGTCTACGGCGCCGCACCGATGCCGCTACCGCTGCTGCATCGCGCGCTGTCCACCTGGCCCAACACGAAATTCGTGCAGGTGTACGGGCAGACGGAACTGTGCGGGGCGGTCACCGCGCTGTCCGACGACGATCACCGCGACGCGGCGCGGCCCGAGCTGCAACTGGCGGCCGGAAAGGCCGTGCTGGGCTGCGAGATTCGCATCGCCGACCCCGAGACCGGTAACCCGTTGGCGACCGGCGAGTCCGGTGAGGTCTGGGTGCGCAGCAACCAGAACATGACGGGCTACCTCAACCGGCCGGACGCGACGGCCGAGACGATTACCGCCGACGATTGGGTGCGCACCGGCGACATCGGTCGGCTGGACGCCGACGGCTACGTCTACATCGAGGACCGCATCAAGGACATGATCATCACCGGCGGCGAGAACGTGTACGGCCCAGAGGTGGAAAGCGTGCTCATCGAGCATCCCGCCGTCGAGGACGCCGCGGTGATCGGGGTGCCCGACGACTTCTGGGGCGAATCGGTCAAGGCGATCGTGGTGGCCGACGGCGAGGTCGACGAGAAAGGCATCATCGAATTCTGCCGCGAGCATCTGGCCGGCTTCAAATGTCCGCGCACGGTCGACTTCGTGCCCGAACTCCCCCGCAACGCGAGCGGGAAGATCCTGAAAACCGAGCTGCGGGAACCGTTTTGGCGCGATAGGGCGCGGGGCATATGAGCACCCGCCTGGATGCCGCGCGCCGCGACTGCGCGATCAGCGTGCTGGGCGGTCCCACGACAGTCGTCGACATCGCCGGCCGCAGGATCGTCATGGACCCCACGTTCGACCCGCCGGGCGTACACGCCTACCTGACCAAGCTCACCGGTCCCGCGGTGAGCGTCGAGGCCCTCGGGCCGGTGGATGTGGTGCTGGTCAGCCACGACCAGCATCCCGACAACTTCGACGACGAGGGCCGCCGCATGGCGCTGGCCGCGCCCCTGCTGCTCACCCATCCCGGCGCCGCGGGCCGGTTGGGTCCGCCGGCGGTCGGCGTGGCGCCCTGGCAGTCCCACGAACTCAACGGCGCATCCACGTCGCTTACCGTGCAAGCGGTTCCGGCGGTCCACGGTCCGGCCGACGGCCGGCGCGACGCCGGCGGCCACATCAACTGCGAGGTGACGGGTTTCGTGCTGTCCGGGCCGGGCCTGCCGACGGTGTACCTCAGCGGCGACAACGCCTCCATGACCGCGGTCAAAGACGTCGCCGATCGCGTCGGTCGGGTCGACATCGCCGTGCTGTTCGCCGGTGCGGCGAGCGTGCCCACCAAGGAGCGTGGGCGGCCGTTGACGCTGACCGCGGCGCGCGCGGCGGCCGCGGCCGAGTTGCTTGGCGCCAGGACGGTAATCCCCGCCCACGTCGACGGCTGGGCCCATTTCGCCGAGGGCGTCGACGAATTCGTCGCGGCGTTCGATCAGGCCGGCATCAGCGACGTGCTCAGGGTCGCCCCGCACGGCGAGTGGATCGACTTATAGGCGTCCCTGCACGCGCAGCTCTGGATGCACCCAGTCGGGCGAGCGGCGCTCCTTGAACGAGCGGAAGCCTTCGATGGCCTCGGCGTCGGACAGGCTGGCGGTCATGCCGATGCGGTCATAGAGGCCCAGGTAACCGTCGATGCTGGACTTGATGACGCCGCGGGCACGCGGTGCGGTTCGACAACACTGCGCCAGTAGCTCGTTCGCCGCGTCAAGCAGGCCCTCGTGCGGCACCACCCTGGTGACCAGGCCCCAGTCGAGGGCTTCGACCGCGGTCAGCACCCGACCGGTGAACATCAGGTCGCGGGTGCGCACCGGCCCGATGACGCGGGTGAGCATCTGGCTGTAGTAGGTGTCGGCGTAGCCGCGGAACAACTCGGGCACCCGGAAGGTCGCCCGATCACTGACCACCGACAGGTCGCTGCACAACGCGATCTGGAACCCGCCGCCCTGGCACAGCCCGTTGACCGCGGAGACGATGGGCTTGGCCGAGGTGCGCACGGCGTCGAACGGCGTCACGTCCATGCCGAGCGCCGAACCGAAGGTGATCCAGTTGTCCTCGCCTCCCCCGCCGCCCATGTCGCCGCCGGGGGCGAAGACGTCGCCGGTTCCGGTGAGCACCAGCCCGGCCAGATCCGGGTCCTCGTTGAGACGTCCCACCGCATAACGGATTCCGAAGTACATGGCCGGGCTCAGCGCGTTGCGCGCTTCGGGCCGGTCGATGGTGCACACGGCGATCGGTCCGTGGCGCTCGAAGCGCAGGTACGGCGTGCCCAACCAGTCGCCGTCGGGCGGACGGGGGGTGTTCTGCGGTGTCTGCGCCACGGGACTCCTCTCGGGTCGGCTCCGCGGATGCGTCGCGCCGCTACTGTAGCTCTTACAGTATCCGGGCGACCCGCCGCCTACACGTAAGGCAGCGTCGCCGTCTCCGCCGTCGCGGACGCGTCGGCGATCACCGAGGAGAGCTTGGACTGCAGGGTCGACGTGGCGTCCCCCACCGGCTTGTCGCAGAACCTGCAGAGCGCCTTGAAGTTTGGTTGTTCGTCTTCGTCCGGCCAGAACCGCCGCGGCCCGACCTGAGCCCCGGGGTCGAACTGCACGGATTGATGCGGGGCGTCTTTGAGGATTCTGCCGACGGGATGGCGTTGCGGGCATTCGAGTTTCAGCATGCCGACGCCTTCTTGATTTCCGACCATGGTTCGCCGTCCTCTCTCGGGTGTGCGCTGTCAGTGCAGGATCCGCGCGAGCTTGCGCCATCGCCGATGCCGGTGTCGAAACATCACCCGGACGAAGGCGCGGGTGAGCAGCCCGTGCAGGCCGTCGTCGGTTTCGATCTCGTCGGTGTAACGGCAGCTGCGCTCGTCGATGGGTTCGAACGTCAGACGGTGATTCCAGGTCCGGACGGGTCCGCCGTGCTCGTTGGTGTAGATCTCGGTCGGCTCGAGTCGCTTGATGGTGAGGTGATGCGTCCAGGCCGGGATCACGCCGAACCACCAGAACCGCGCCGATCCTTGGGTGCCCACCTCGATGCGCTCAGGGACATCGAGCCGGTACACCCGCAGCACCGGGCTCAACACGTGCCGCATCAGCTCGGGCTTGCGCGCCAGGGCGGACGCCGTCTCGACCGGGATCGGCAGCTCGGTAGTTAGGGTTACCTTACTCATGCAGTTCATGGTCGCTCAGCGAGCACGATCAGGCAATAGCGCGCGAGCCTACGTTGGGGCGTCGTCGCGAGGGCCAAAGAGTAGGAATATCCCTGATATCGGCGGGCCGTGCAGCGCAATAGCGTGGGGCAATGGTGATCGCCGGCGCGGGCTTGGAACGCTTCCTGGTCGAGTGGTACGGCCCTGACGCGCACGCGCATTCCATCAATGAGACGGCCGGACATCTCAACGACAGCGCGACATCCATGGCGGCGAGCGGCAGCCAGATCCGACTGCTGATGGCGTTGGCGGTTCCCGCGGATGAGTATGCCTTCGGCATCTTCGCCGCCGAATCGGCGGAAACCGTCGCGCGGGTCTGCGTCGACGCGGGCGCACCCGCGGAACGGATCAGCGCCGTCATCGGATGGTCGCTCGCCTTCGACTGAAGTGGTCGCCGAATTCGCTTGGCCCAGTGAGTATCTAGCCGATTCTTCTTGAGAATGTCTGTGCCTGAGGCGAATTCGACAGCCACCCGCAGTGGCTCAGTACAACGGGGTCCAGATGCCGTCGAACCAGTAACCCCAACCGCCGTACTGCCAGTTGAAGATCGGCAGGACCGTGTAGGTGTTGTAGGTGAACGGCGCGAAATAGCGCTGCCCATAGGACGCGTCAACCGGTGGCCCGGTCCACGGGCGGTTCCAACCGCCGGCCGGCGGTGGCCCGTTCCAGCCACCGGCAGGCGGCGGACCCTCCCAGTTGGGTGGGGGCTGGCCCGGAGCGGGGCCATCATTCCAGCCGTAGCCGTTCGGCCGCGGCGGAGGCGGCGCCCCCTGACCCGGAATCCAGAAGCCGCCGGGCAGGTCGACGGGGCCGCCGACTTGCGGAGCGCCGCGCAAGATCGGACCACGCGGCGGGTAGTACGGCTCGTGTGGCGGCTGATAGTTCGGCGCGTTGAGGATCGGGCGGTTGGGGGTCGGTTGCGGCGAGCTGCCCCACGGCGCCGAGGGTGACGGCGGCGTCGAGCCGGCGCCCCCGTATCCGGGGCCGGCGCTGGGGCTGGGACCCGGGTTTTGGTTTGCAGGGGTGCAGTCCGGATGCCAGGCGGGGCACGAGAACGGTATCGAGGTCGTGGGCGCCGGAGTGCTCCACTGCGACGGTGTCGGTCCCGAAGTGCTCCACGGCGCAGACGTGGTCGGCGGCGGAGTGGTGCTCCACGGCGCAGACGTGGTCGGCGGCGGAGTGGTGCTCCACGGCTTCGAGGTGGTCGGCGGCGGAGTGGTACTCCACGGCTTCGAGGTGGTCGGCGGCGGAGTGGTACTCCACGGCTTCGAAGTGGTCGGGGGCGGGGTGCTGTTTCGCGGCGGCGTGGTCGTCGGCGTTGCGCCGCCGGCCCCGGGAACGTGTGACCCGGGAGCAGGCACCGTCCCCGTGCCCCCATACCCGGGGCCGGGGTTGGGGACACCGGAGCAGCCCTTTTGCCCGTTGGGGCACGGCGGCGGGTCCAACGGCGGGGCGGAGCCGGCGAGTCCCGCGTTGACCCCCGCGACGGACAAGCCCAGGCCCGCAGCAACTCCGGCTGCTGCGGCGAGACGTTTGATGGACATCGGTTGCGTTCCCTTCTAAGGGCAGGTCACGTCCAACTCGAAGGGCTTGGTTACCGGCTTCGGTTGGTGCGGGTCGCTGGTGTCGGCACCGGTCGCGGTGCCTTTGATCTGGTAGGACTTGCCGCTTGCCGCGGCCCCGGCGGATCCGCCCTGACCCGGTGCGGCGTCGGAATAGCCGAGCGTGATGCCGTCGACGATGCCGAGCCCGACCGCGTGAACGATGGGCGGGTTGTCGGTGCTGATCACCGCGCCCAGACCGTTGGCCGCGTCGCCGATGCCGATGGTGATCCTGTTCCCGGACGGGTTGCAGGTGACCGCGCCGGTCACGTTCTGGCTCTTGCCGTCGACGATGACCTGCGGTCCGGCGGGCGCCGGCGGGTTTGATGCGCCCGTGTTTGACTTACCGGAACAGCCAGCACAACTCGCGATGACGACGGCCATGCCGGCTGCGCCGACGACGATCCCATGCTTCACCGCTGCTCTCCTTCGTGTCGTTGTCGTCGCCGTCCGCGTATTACTGCGCGGGGCCGGGGATCTGGTACGCGCACCTACCGGTCGTGTGTTCGGTGAGCGGGACGGGCTGGCCGTCCACCTGAATCGCACAGTCGTGCGGGCCGCCGCTTTTATCGGTGTAGTTCAACGCCAGGTACGGGTTACCGGTGACCTGCACGGTCTGCGACCAGGGCACCGAAACCCAGGTGGTGGTGCTCGCCGGATACACCGGTGTTCCGGGGTCGGGGATGACGGAGAAGACGTCACCACCGCCGAGGATCCGGTACACCACGGTGTGTTGGCCCGGGTGGGCCTGGGCCCTCGGCAACATCGCCTGCGGTGCGCTGCTAGCGGCGATGGCGACGGCCGCGAGCACAGCGGCCATGGTGTGCACGCGCGGAGTCGTTGGCATGGCGTTCCTTTCGATATGCGCGACACACGGTCTCACCCGTATGTCTCTTGTTCGTCGATGAGGCAACCGCCGCCCGCGCGGTGGGTCCAGCAAACGCCCGCAGCGCCCGCCGTATCAATTAGGGATTTCCCTACACTTTCCGGCGGCCGGGCGCCGTGTCAGGAATCGACTTCCAGTTGGTCGAGGCGGCGGCCGAGTTCGGCGCGTGACCGGATGCCGAGTTTGCGGTAGATCCGTGAGAGGTGGACCTCGACGGTCTTGGGGCTGATGAACAGCCCCGAGGCGATGTCGTGATTGGTCTTGCCCGCCGCCGCCAGATCGGCGATCCGGCGCTCGGCCGGCGTCAGCACCTGGGCGTCGGCTCGGCCGAAAGTGATGCGCTCCAACGAGCTTCGCGCGCGCCGCACCCACAGCGGCGTGCCCAGCTCCACGAAAGTATCCACCGCCGCCCGCATCGCCGCGGCGGCATTCTCCCGGCTGCGCTGCCTGCGCAGGATCTCTCCGAGTAGCAACTGCGTGCGGGCGCGCTCAAATGGCATGGGCAACCGCTCGTGTTCGGCCATCGCCCGTTGCGCGGCCGCCAGCGCCGCACCGAGGTCTCGGCCCACGGCCAGCAGCATTGCCCGGCAACGCGCACCCGACGCCAGCATCCACGGCCTGCCCAACCGACGTCCGTTGGCCTCCAAGACGTCGATCAGGCGTCGCGCCTCATCGAACCGTCCGAGCTGAATCAGGGCTTCGGCGGCATCGGGCAGAAAAGGGGTGACGAAAATTTCTGTGGCGCG
>NZ_LZMG01000440.1:0-4872 GCF_001673615.1 Mycobacterium sp. 1245499.0 | reverse complement strand
CCAGGCGCTGCTGGAGCTGACCGACTACGCGCCCCTACCGCTGCGCGAACCGGTCCGCTCGCTGGTGTGGGTGCGCGGTCGCCTCCAAGAGGTACACCCGACGGAGATCCTCGATCTGCTCGACCTGATCGCCGCCGAGTGCCCGAATCCCGCCCTGCTGGGCATCGATACCCCACGCTGCAGGCCCGGCGGCGGCGACGAGCCGCGCTACACCCTGTTGCGGCTCGAGATCGCCTCGGTGGTCGTCACCGACGCCACCGGCGCCGAGCCGGTCAGTGTGGCCGACCTGCTGAACGCCCGCCCGGATCCGTTCTGCGCGCTCGAGTCAAGCCTGCTGTGGCACCTGGACACCGCCCACAGCGACGTCCTCGCGCGGCTGGTGTCCCGGCTGCCGGCGCCGCTGCGGCGCGGGCACGTCCGGCCCTTGGGCCTGGACCGCTACGGCGTCCGGTTCCGTGTCGAGGGCGACGATCGCGATCACGACGTCCGGCTGCCGTTCCATAAGCCGGTCGACGACATGACCGGCCTGAGCCAGGCGATCCGGGTGCTGATGGGCTGCCCCTTCATCAACGGGCTTCGGGCGCGCGGCTAGCCGAGCGCGCGGCGCACCGGCGCGACCGAGCGCCGGCCACGTACGTTTACTCGGGTGAACGGCGAGCGCGCACCCCAGCCTCGGCGCCCGCTTGGGCCGCCCGGGCCACCGCGCCCCGAGCCGCCGCAGGTGATCCACCGCCACGCCGGCCCGCCGCCGTCGCCGACGGCGGAGACCCAGCCGCTGAACCGGCCGAGGGCGCGTCCCGCCGCCGTGTCGGCGCCCGGGGCGGCGGCGCCGTCGCGACCTCAGGCCCCGCGCACGTCACCCAAGCGCCGCAAGCGCCGCCGGCTCCGCACGGTGCTGTCGATCCTGCTGGTGGGTGCACTGCTGCTCGGCGCGGGCGCCGTCGCCGGGGCCATCTGGTTCGATACCAAACTGCACCGCGAGGAGGTCCTGGCCGACTATCCGGACCGGCCCGCGGCCGGCCGGGGGACCAACTGGCTGGTCGTCGGATCGGACAGCCGCCAAGGCCTCACCGCCGAGCAGCAACAAGACCTGGCCACGGGCGGCGACATCGGTAACGGGCGTACCGACACGATCCTGCTGGTTCACGTGCCGAGCATCGGATCCGCAGCGCAGACGTCGATGGTGTCGATACCGCGCGACTCCTACGTGCCGATCCCGGGGCACGGCAAAGACAAGATCAATGCCGCGTTCGCGATGGGCGGTGCGCCGCTGCTGGTGCGGACGGTGGAGCAGGCCACCGGATTGCGCCTCGATCACTACGCGGAGATCGGGTTCGGCGGGTTCGCCGGCTTGGTGGACGCGCTGGGCGGGGTGACGGTGTGCCCGACGACGTCGCTCAACGACCCGTTGGCCGGCATCGACCTGCCTGCGGGTTGCCACACCCTCGACGGGCGCAACGCGCTGGGCTACGTCAGGTCCCGCGACACGCCCCGCGCCGACCTGGACCGGATGGTCAACCAGCGTCAGTTCGTGGCGGCGCTGCTGCATCGGGCCGGGAGCCCCGCGGTGTGGCTCAACCCGTGGCGCTGGTATTCGGTGCCGCGGGCGGCCACCGACGCGCTGACCATCGACCGCGGCGACCACGCCTGGGATCTGGCCCGGCTCGGCTGGGCGCTGCATGGGTCGACCACCGCCATGACCGTGCCGATCGGCCAGTTCACCAGCGGTGACGCCGGCTCGGTGGTGGTGTGGAATCACGATGCGGCCAAGCGGTTGTTCCAGGCGCTGGCTTCCGATGCGCCGGTGCCTCCCGCCGCGGCGGACGAACCGCAATAGCGGCCGGGCTAGCCGCTGCCGTCGCCGGCGCGGTTGCCCTGCAACCACGCCTTGGTGCGACCGGGGTGGTGGGTGGCGAGCCAGGCCACCCCGACGTCGCGGCAGAAATCGATGTCCTGGTAATCGTCGACGTTCCAGCAGTAGACCGCCCTGCCCTGGGCGATGGCCCGGTCGGCGAGCTGGGGATACTCCTTCAGCGTCGTCAGCGAAGGCCCAACGGCGGTGGCGCCGATAGCGGTGGGCGCGCCGCTGGTCAGGTAACGCCCGGTCTTGCCGAGCAGCACCGTGGGCAGCAGCGGGGCGGCCCGCCGGATCCGCCAGACCGCGGACGCCGAAAACGACATGACCACCGCACGGGACCGGTCAGCCGACGCGGGCGCGGCGATGCCGAACCGATGCAGCGACGCGAGCAGCTTGGTCTCGACCAACGACCCGTAGCGGACGGGGTGCTTGGTTTCGATGAACAGCTTCACCGGCCGATGCCAATCCAGCACCAGCGAGACCAGCGCGTCCAGCGTCAACAAGCTGGTGTCGCCGTGCGTGCCGTCCTCGCGCCAGCTGTCGTGCCACGCCCCGTACTCGAGCTCACGCAGTTCGGCGAGGGTCATGGTGCTGACCAAGCCCGCGCCGGTCGAGGTCCGGTCCAGCCGGCGGTCGTGCACGCACACCAGGTGGCCGTCACGGGTCAGCCGCACATCGCATTCCACGCCGTCGGCGCCTTCTTTGAGCGCGAGGTCGTAGGCGGCCAGCGTGTGTTCGGGCCGCGCCGCCGAAGCGCCGCGGTGGGCGACGACATAAGGATGCCCGGCGAGCACCTCGTCGGCCCACGTCATACCCCTATGCTGCCGGTTCCTGCCCCTTCAACTCAACTGGGTCGGCCGACGCCGGCGCGGCGGGCCCGTCATCGGGAACCGCGACCCAGCGATGCGCGGGACGTGCGACGGGTTTGCGCTGGAATCCCTCGAAGACGCGGGTCGCGGCGGCCAGCGTGGCGGCCGCCAACAGGTACGCGAAGACCATCAGCACGGTGTTGTTGGCGATGCCCTGGGCGTCGGTGGCGAAGCTGGTCGCGATGGCGGCGATGGACACGGCGCAGCTGCAAACCCACGCCACCCACCACTGCAGGATGGTGCCGCGCAGCCGGGCGTAGTGCTCCTCGAGCAGCGCCAGCTCGATCACGTACACCGGGGCCCACAGCAAATTGGCCAGCGGCACGACGCAACCGGCCCACAGCGCCCGCGTGGAGCGCGGCTCGGGCAGACCGTGATGGGCGAAGACGGCGGCGCGGCGCGCGATCATCCAGCGGATCAGCAGCACGCCGGCGGCGATCACCGCCGCACCGGCGCCCACGCTGGCGAGCACGCCGAGCCAGTCGGCGCCGATGGCCACCCACGTGTTCAGCAAGGTGTTCCGGTTGATCACCAGCAGCACGTAGCGCACCACGTAGACCAGGGCGGCGATGCTGAGTACCAGCACGCCCACAAAGGACGCGGTGCGAACGATTTGCGCCGACGGCCCGGACGGCGCGGCCGCCTCAGCCGCCGCAGGCGCCTGCTCGACCCGGTCGGCCAAACCCCAGCGCGGGATCACGGTGTAACGCGGCGTGGGTCCGAGGGGACGGCGCCCGCGTCGCACCGGCGGCGCGGCACCGGGGCGCACCGCTATCCAGCGATAGCCGGGCGGTAGCCGCGGCGGCGTGCGCTGCCAGCCGGGCGACCTCGAAGGGCGGGCCGGAGCCGGGGCCCCCGGCGCACTCCAGCGCGGATCGGCAGCGGGGCTGTCCGGCGAGGGCGCCAGCAGGGCTCCGCGGCAGCGGGGACACCATTCGCGTTGCCGGTCACGCACGTTCCAGCGGGTGCCGCACTGGGAGCACACCTGGATCACCGGACCAGACTAACGCCGTCCCGGTGCGGGCCTCGGGACCGCCGGCCGCGGGCCCGCCCGGCGGCCGTCGCCGTCGGTCGCGGGGAGCGGGATCGGCAACCCGCGCGGCGCCGCCGACTATCCACAGTTTCCACAGGTTTATCCACATAGACCCACGGGGTATAGAAAGCATCGCTACAGCCTCTGGCGGCTGACCGTGGTGTGACTGTGGATAACACCCGGCGTCGCTGGCACGCCATAGACAGCCCGGAGCGGTCGTTGAGCGAAATGGATTGCCTCACTAAGCACCCGTGCGAGCAGCGCGTCCGGCCGAGGATCAACCCCGCGCCCGGAGCGGGCGTTGCAGCCCGGCCGCCTTCGCCAAGCCGCAGTTCAGCGCGATATTTCTTCAGCCCGCCACAAAGCGCTATGATCGCGTTCGCAAAAAGTGTTTGTGACTCACCTCACTGACGCGAGGTGACCGGGGGTGAAAGGCGATTGATGGCCACGCATTCGTTCGGTCCGGGTTCACCGGGCCCGTCGAAGTCGTACTGCGGCTCCCCGGCGTGGAATCACAGCTACAGCATCGCCGCGCTGCGCGCCGGGCTGATCGCCCTGGCATTGCTGGCCGTGCTCGCGGTCATCGTCTTGTTCTGAACTACCGCTCAGCGGGTATTCGCGTTCCGGCTCACAAGGGTCGTTCTTGCGGAGCGCGCGGTCATGGAGCAGGGTTGATAACGGCCGGCCGCCGCGAGGCGGCGCCGCGCGACTGAGCGTCAAGACGATAATCGAAGAAAGGAATGCCGTGGCTGAATACACCCTGCCCGACTTGGACTGGGACTATGCAGCGTTGGAACCGCACATCTCCGGGCAGATCAACGAGATCCACCACAGTAAGCACCACGCCACGTACGTCAAAGGCGTGAACGACGCTCTGTCCAAGCTCGAAGAGGCCCGCGCCAACGAGGACCACGCTGCGATCTTCCTGAACGAAAAGAATCTCGCCTTCCACCTGGGCGGCCACGTCAACCACTCGATCTGGTGGAAGAACCTGTCACCGGACGGCGGCGACAAGCCGACCGGTGAACTGGCCGCCGCGATCGATGACGCCTTCGGATCCTTCGACCGCTTCCGCGCGCAGTTCAGCGCGGCCGCCAACGGGCTGCAGGGTT
>NZ_LZMG01000439.1:0-8734 GCF_001673615.1 Mycobacterium sp. 1245499.0 | reverse complement strand
AGCGAACGCAATCCCGCGCATTTCTCGATCGTGGCGGAATTCGGTGCGGTGCTTGCCGAAAAGCCGCTGCGGGCCGCCTTGGCCGCCGTTCTGCGACGCCATCCCCTGCTATCCGTGCACATCGAGGACCACCTCGGCTCGCGTCTGGGCTTCTATCGCGCGGCGGACGTCGCGCCCGTCGAGCTGACCGTGCGCCGCGGCCCGGAGCTGGCCTGGCAAGCAGCCGCGGCCGAGGAGCTCACCCGGCCGTTCGACCGTTCGCGGGCGCCGCTGATACGAGCGTTGTTGCTGCAGAGCGCTTGGCGTAGCGCGGTGCTGCTCACCTTCGACCACACGGTCGCGGACGGAATCAGTTCCACCGTCGTGCTCCGCGACGTGATCGCCGCGCTCAACGGCGAGGCCTTGACGAGTTTGCCTGTGCCGCAACCACAAGAACAGATCGTCGCCGAAGTCCTTCACTCGGCCGAGCCGCCGGACCCCGCCGCGCCGGACGACCCGCGGATGACCACACCCAGCGTGCTGCGTCCCTTCGATGGCACCCCGACCAACGTGCGCACCCTGGCGATGACCCATGCGGACACCGCGCGGCTGGTAGCGCGGTGCCGCGCCGAACGCACCACGGTGCACGCCGCGTTGGTGGTCGCGAAATGCCGCGTGCGGGCCACGGACCGCGGCGAAGAATTCATCCGCGTCCTCAGCCCGATGAACCTGCGGCCGATCCTCGGAATCGAGGGCGGCTGCGCCATGTGCATCGTGCCGACCGCGACGGGACACACGCCGTGGGACGGCACACCGTTCTGGGAGCAGGCCCGTGCGACGACCGCACACCTGCGGGTGGCCCGATCGGCGCGCGGAATCCGTGCCGCCGCAACCGACCTGGAACAGATGATCACCGTCGACGCCGAAACCGCCGAGGCCGAGGAGCTTTTCAGCCGGACCAGTCCGTGGGACATCATGATCACCAACCTCGGCGTGCGAAACCTCGATGGCGTAGGCCCTTTGCGCCCGACGGCGGTGTGGGGACCGGTGGTGCTCAGCCAGACCGATGGCGAATATCTGACCGGAGTCACCACCTACGAGGGCAGGCTCCGGATGGTGACGTGTGGCTACAACGTGCCGGCCAGCTTCTTGAAGGGCGTTGAGGAGGCACTGATGGCCGCCCTGGAGGAGTACTGACGATTGCTACCATCGCGCGGTGAGCGATTGCCCGGGCGGGCCGCGATCCATCGCACGCCGCGACGCCCTGAAGGTCGCCGGTCTCCTGCCGGCGATCGTCACCGCCGCCGCATTGCTGCCCGGCCCGCGGGCAAATGCGGGGGTGGCCGGAATGTCCGTTTTCCTCGACCCGGGCCACAACGCCGTGAACGACGCGTCGATCAACCAGCAGGTCCCCAACGGCCGCGGCGGCACCAAGCCGTGTCAAACGTCGGGCGCGGCAGCCGACGACGGATATCCCGAGCATGCGTTCACCTGGGCGGTAGTGGGGTTGATCAACGATGCGCTGAACCAGATGGGCGTGCGCACCCAGCTGTCGCGGGACGGCGACAACGGTGTCGGGCCGTGCATCGACCAGCGCGCGGCGGCGGCCAACGCCATGCGCCCGGACGCGATCGTGAGCATCCACGCCGACGGCGGGCCGCCATCCGGCAGCGGATTTCACGTCAACTACTCGAGCCCGCCGCTGAATGACGTCCAAGCCGGGCCCGCCGTGCAGCTGGCGCATGCGATGCGCGACGCCCTCGTTCAATCCGGCTTCACCCCGGCGAACTACATCGGCTCGGACGGCCTCTACGGACGCGACGACCTCGCCGGCCTGAACCTGGCCCAGTACCCCGCGGTGCTGGTCGAACTCGGCAACATGAAAAACGCCGGTGACGTCGCACGAATGGAAAATCCGGACGGCCGGGCGAAATATGCCGCCGCGGTCACCCAGGGGATAGTCGCCTTTCTGAACTCCAAAGCCGCGACCGGCTAGCGTGACCGCGAGCGAGCTAATTGCCCGTCGGCCCCCGAGCGTTGCGCAGCGAACTTATGCACGTCCTGCAGCAGTCGGTCCGATGCTGCAGTTAACGCCAGGGCGAAGCGGACAGCGAACGCCGGGCCGCAGTCTAAATTGCGCGTGTGTACCGCGCAGCACTATATGTAGCAGTACCGAAAGGTCCTTCTGGTGGAAAAAGAGTGCGTCGTGCCTGCACCGACTATGTTGATTTTGCGGTGGGACGTCACGAGTTTTCAGGCATGCGGTGACGGCGAACGCCGCCCAACGGCGCGGTGGCGGGGAATGGGATGGCATTGATGAGGGGGATGGGTGACCAGCTCCGGCCCTGCATCGAGGGGCGCCGATGACCTATAGCGGCGGTTATCAGGATCCGTTCGGCGGTGACCCTTTCGGGGGTCAGCCTGGTGCCCAGGGGCCGGCGTTCGGGCAGCACCAACCCGGTCATTCGCCCGCGGGGTCCGGTGGCTTCCCGTCGGCTCCGAAGCCCGAGACCAACACGCTGGCCACGCTGTCGGCCATCTTCGCGTTCGTCTTCGCGCCGGCCGGTGCCGCGCTGGGGCACATCGCGCTGTCCCAGATCCGCCAGCGCCACCAGCGCGGCCGCGACCGCGCCATCTTCGGCCTGACGGCCTCCTACCTCATCATCGTGCTGGCGGTCGGTGCGCTGGCGGTGTGGATCGTGACCAGTGGGTCCGACTCGGACACGGTCAAGACGGCGGCCCCCAGCCCGTACGTGCCGCCGACGCCGCCGCGCACGACGGTGATCACGCCACCGCCGGCGCAGCGCCCGAGCGTCTCGGTCAGCGATCTTCGGGTGGGCGACTGCATCGAGGTCCAGCAGAACAAGCCCGACCCGTCGGAGAAGGCGGACTTCATCACCATCTACCCGGTCAAGTGCGAGGTGCGCGAGGGCGTGCTGCAGGTGACCCAGCTGCTCTCGAACGACGCCTGTAAGACCCCCACGACGCTGTGGAACCACAACAAGACCGTGTATGCCTGCATCGTCGACTTCAAGGGGTGAATTGATGTATCCCAGCGACGATCCCTTTGCGCCGCAGTCCAACGATCCCTTTGGCGGACAGCCGCCGACGGTGTCATACGGCGCTGCGCCCACCACCCCGGTTGGCTACCCGGGTGCGCCGTTTGGCGGACAGCCGCCGCGCGCGGACTACAACACGCTCGCGGTGCTCTCGCCGATCTTCGGGGTGATCGTTCCGCCCGCCGGCATCGTGCTGGGTCACCTCGCCTTGCCGCAGATCAATCGCAGCGGTGAGCGGGGTCGTCCGGCCGCCATCGCCGGCCTGGTGATCGGCTACCTGATGTGTGTCCTGCTGATCCTCGGCGGCGTGTACTGGGGCACCCGTCCCAGCGGTTCGACGCCGACGACCGCATCCAGTTCCACGCTGCCCAGGCCCTTGCCGCCCCGAACCATCACGTCGGTCGCGCCGCCGACCACGGTGCCGCGCGGCCCGAAGCTCGACCTGGCCACCGTGCCGATCGGCACCTGCGTGGAGCTTCAGCTGCGCAACAGCACGGGCAATGACGCCCTGGACCTGTTCGGTGTCGACTGCGAGCACCGCGACGGGGTGTACACGGTCGCCGCGCGGGTGGGCTCGAGCAACCAGTGCAACTCGGTATACGTGGCCGCGCCCCCCGACCGCTCCTTCGCCCTGTGCCTGAACCCGTATTGAGATCGGCGACGATGAACGCACCAAACCCCTTTGACTTCAGCGACTTTGGCCCGGGCAAGCAGGCCCCGGCCGGGGGCGGCCAGGCGCCCGCGCAGGGGCAGCCGGGTGGGGGTTACTCGGGCGGCTTCGATCCGTGGGCCAACCAGCGACCGGCCCCGGCGCGCCCGGATGCGTTTCCGGGCCCGCCCGCGTTCGACCCGACCGGCGGCCGCGACGCCTTCGGGCAGCTGACCGCGAACCCGGCGGGCGCGGGCGCGCTGACGACGGCCGGGCCGCCGCTCGTCTGGTTCGCGGTGGCGCTGGCGCTGGCTCTCGTCGGTGTGGCCCTCGCCGGAGCCAGCGCGTTGGGCGGCCCGATGATCGCGGCCGCGGTCGCCGGGTGGTTGTCGGCCGGGCCGCTGGCGATCGGCGCCCTGGCGATCTTCAGCCGGGTCGACACCCGGCGCCGCACCGAGGCCATCTATTCCGCGCCGACCTGGACGTCGACGCTGTACTGGGTGGTGCTGGTGGTCTGCCTCATCGGAATCGCCGTGGGGGCCTGGCAGATCGCGCTGTGGGCGGGGACGTTGTAGTGGCGGACTCCTCTCGAATACGGCGCGGCCGCAACGGCCTTGCGATGCTGGCGCGTGTCGCCGCGGCCGCCTTCTTGGTCGTGGTGCTGAACCTGGTCGGCTGGGCGCCCGTCGCGTCGGCCACCGGATCGCCGGGGGCCAGCCGGTTCGGCGCATGCCTGGCCGCGCAGAAGACCGGCGATCTGCTGTTGTTGTTCGACGAGTCGAGCAGCCTGCAGCAGACCGACCCGCAGGCCGCGCGGGTGCAGGCCGCCCGCTACCTGGTGCAGACGCTGGGCAAGTACGCCGACCGGGTGAGCGCAAAACTCGACATCGCGGTCGCCGGTTTCTCCGATACCTATGCCCCCGAACATGATTGGACTCAACTCACCGGCTCGACCGCCGACAGCGTCGGGGCGTCGCTGGATCCGATCGCCAAGAAGAACACCGGCATCGACACCGACTATTGGCTGGCCCTCGACGGCGCCCGGCAGGCGCTGACCACACACGGCGGCGCGGCCAACAAGGGTCAGCGCTGCCAGGCCATCGCCTGGTTCTCCGACGGCATGATCGATTTCACCGCCCGACCGATCACCAAGCCCTACGCCGACGGGGTTCCGCTGGACTCACCGAACGGAATCCCGGACACCACCCAGAAGGCCGTCCAATCCATCTGCCGCCCCAGCGGTCTGGCCGACCAGCTGCGGTCGAGCAACATCATCATGCTGGGAATCGGGCTGGGCGCCAAGCAGACTCCCGGTGACTTCAACGTGATGTCGGCGATCAGCACCGGCAAGGGACTGCAGGGCCTGGCGTGCGGCGCCATCACGGATCCGGTGCCCGGCGACTTCTTTCCCGTCGCCAACATCGACGACATGTTGTTCGCGTTCGACGCCCTCAACCCGGATCCCGGCGTGACCGACCAGGGCGGGGTGTGCCCGATCAAGGTGTGCCCGGAGGCGCGGCACAACTTCGTGCTGGACCGGTCAATCAAAGAGGTCAACATCCTGGGCTCCGGCGGCGTGCCCGGCGTCGAGCCCTACCTCGTCTCGCCGACCGGGCAGATCCTGCCGCTGCCCAAGAAGGACGGCGCCCAAAACGTCAACGTCGACGGCGTCTCGGTGAACTACCAATGGCAATCCGAATCGGCGCAGACGATCTCGCTGCAGAACGGCAACGCCCCGCACTGGAGCGGGCAGTGGGCGATCGTCTACGTCGACACCACCGGCCAGCACCCCGACGCGGTATCCAAGGTCAGCATTCACATCACCACCGACATCTTCCCGGCCCTGACGGGCGGCGACAAAGTTGCCTGGCACAGCGGCCAGACCCTCAAGGGCCTCGTCTTCGGTTTGGTTGACGGGCAAGGCAAGCCGATGGTCCCGAGCGACCTGGCGGGCTCGGCCACCATGTCGGCCTCGTTGGGTCCCGACGGCGCCGCGCCCATCCCGCTGCTGACCGCGGCCGGCAAAGACGACATCGCCAAACCCGTCGACGCCGACCTGACCAAGGTCGCCCCGGGGCACGCGACGCTGCGGATGTCGCTGGTGATCACCACCGCCGACACCACCGATCTGAACGGCGGACCGATCGCCGGCACCCAGTTGTCGCCGCAGGAAGTCGATGTGCCCGTGCAGATCCTGCCCAAGGTCGGCCTGCCCACCCCGGGTGAGCGCATCGACTTCGGCACCGTCGAGGGCGCCAAGGGTGCGACGGCGACGCTGAACATCACCGGCCCCGGTTGCGCCTGGATCAGCGACACCGATACCGCGACGGTGTCGGGCGCACCCGACGGCATCGGCACGCCGCACGTGGGTTCGCCGACGAATTCGGGCCAGCACTGCCTGAAGGTGCAGGCGGGGGAGACCGCACAGCTGTCGGTCACTTTGCACACCGACCACAACGGCCACGGCGGCCTCAACGGCACTGTGCCCATTCATGTTTCAACGCTGGACAATCCCGACGACGCCCAGACCGTGCCGGTGGCGTTCACGGCGTCGATGATCAACCCGCTCAACACCACCAACTTCATTCTGGTGCTCATCGCCGCGCTGCTGCTGGGTCCCGGCATCCCCCTGGCGCTGCTGTACGCGTCGAAGTGGTGGGTCAGCAAGATTCCCGACAATCCGCTGCTGGCCGAACGCATCCCGGTGGCGGTCGAGCACGACGCGGTGCTGCGTGGCGGTGAACCGTTCGCGATGGCCGACACCGATCTGGTGCAACCGGTCACCGGGCTGCCGCCCGGCGGCACGCGCCAGCTCTCCGTGGCCGGGGTGAACCTCTCGGTCGTGCTGGGGCGCAGCCCGTTTGGCTCCGGCCATGTGGTCGTCGACGCCGAGGGCGTGGTCAGCGTCGGGTCGAAGCTTCCCGGATCGGACAAGACCGGCCTGCGCGCGGTGCTCCCACTGGCGGTGCACAACACCTGGGTGCTCCTGCACAACCCGTCCGGGCCCGAAAACGCCGCCGAGGTGCTGGTGTTGGTGGCCGGTACCACCGACACCACCGCGCGTGAGCGGCTCTACGAGGACATCGCCCAACGGCTGCCCGACCTGCTCGCCGGGCTGCGGCTGCGCGCGGTGCAGGCGGGACTGACGGCGCCGTTCGCCGCACCGGGCGAGACGGCCTCGCCGTTCGGCGACACGCCCGCCGGCGTCGTGGCCGGCCCGGCCGGCGACGATCCCTTCGGGGGCACCGATTCACCGTTCGGGGGCGCGCCCGTTTCGGCGCCTTCGGCTCCCGTTCCGGCGCCGAGGCCGGCTCCGCCACCGCCCGCCGCGACGGGCCCGGTGCCGCCGGGTTTCAATGAGGCGGAGACACAGGAGCGGCCCATACCCGAACCGGTACCCCGCCAGGACGACACGATGGTCGCGGGCTACCGGTACGACGACGAGCCTGTCGAGCGCGATGAGCGCGACGAGCGCAAGGAGGGCGGGCCGCCCGGGCTCCCGCCGACCGAGGCGACACAACCGTCCTATCGATATGACCCAGATCCATTCGACCCGTTCGGAGAGGGCACCTGATGCGACGTTTCCTGGTAGTGGGCTGCGGCGGTTCCGGCGGCGCCACGCTGTCCCTCATGATGGACCAGCTGCGCTCCGAACTGCACACCGCTGGGATCGAAAAGCTGCTGGCCGGTTGGCAATTCGTGCACATCGACGTCCCCAGCGCCGCCGAGTCGGGCCCGGAGGGGCTGGCGAACGTGCCCGCCCAGGGCGGCAGCTACGTCGGCTGCGGCCCCCAGGGCAGCAGCTACGCCGTCCTTGACGGTGCGCTGTCCCAACGGCTGGCGGCCGAATCGGCGCTGGACACCATCGCCACCTGGGCGCCGCGCAACCCGCAGGAGGTGTCGATCCCGATCTCGGCCGGCGCCGGGCAGTACCGGGCGATCGGGCGGATGATCACCCTGAGCAAGGCCGCCGAAATCCACGCCCGCCTGCAGGCCGCGTGGGACACGCTGTTTCGCGTCGAGACCGTCTCGGAGATGTCGACGGTCGACGTGCCGGGCATGGGCAGGTTCGACCCCAACGAACCGCCGCTGGTGTTGGTGGTGTCGTCGATGGCCGGCGGTGCGGGCGCGTCGATGGCCTTGGACGTGTGCCGGCTGCTGACCCTGGTCACCGGTCTGGATCCCCGGTTGATGGGCGTATTCATGGTCACCCCGGACATTTTCGACTCGCTGCCGCAGAGCGCCATCATCGGTGTGCGGGCCAACGCGCTGGCGATGCTCGGCGAGATCGTGGCCAGCCAGTCCGGTGCGGCCCGCGAACACGACGTGCGAATCCTGCGCGCCCTGGGCCACCATCACGGTGAGGGAGAACCGATCCCGTTCGCGCGGGTGTTTCCGGTGGGCCGCTACATCGGCGCCGACCGCACCCTGTTCGGGGACGGCTCGCAGTACGCGGTGTACCGGGGGCTGGCGCGCGGGCTGGCCGGACTGATGATGAGCGGGCGGGCCAGCGACCAGTTCGTCGCCTACGACCTGGGCAACACCGCGTCGCCGGTGGGCGACCGGGACCTGCTGGGCTGGGGCATCTCGTCGTGGGACGTGCTGCCCTGGGGCACCTACGGTTTCTCCAGCCTGAGCATGGGCCGCGACCGCTACGCCGAATACGCCGCCCAGCGGCTCGCCCGCAGCTGCGTGGACAAGCTGCTCGACGGGCACATGCAGAAGGGCAACCCGGCGTCGAGCACCGAACAGCTGGATTCGCTGCTGTCCAGCCAATGGGCCTCGCTGTGCGGCGAACTCGGGCTACCGCCTAGCGCCGGCGACGAGCAGACCAGGGTGAGCCAGCTCGGCCGCTGGATCGGCACCGAAGCCTTCACCGCCGACGCCGTCGCCGCCACGGTCAACGGTCTGATCGACCGTCAGCTGCGCAACCACCTGCCGAACCCGGAAGGCGTCGCGGCCGAACAGTGGGTGCCGATCATGCGCCAAGCCGTGCAGAACCGGCGCGCCGAGTTGATCCGGGCGTGCGCGGATGCGGCCTACGCCA
>NZ_LZMG01000438.1:0-2361 GCF_001673615.1 Mycobacterium sp. 1245499.0 | reverse complement strand
GAGCCGCAGATTGTGCGCCATGGCGCGGCCGATGATCCGCGGCGGCGGAACCATATACAGGCTGTCCAGCAGCGAGAAGCGCCGCAGGAACCATTCCGCGAGCACGGGATCGGTCTCGGCGGCGCCCAGGAATTGGTCGAACAGCGCCCCGGAGGGCCGCCACCACCAGGGGATGGTTCCCTTGGTGCCGGCGTGGTGGAACGTGACGTCGCCGATCGCGTTCATCGTCCACACCGGGAAGGTGCTCTTGGCGGTGGCCCGGTTCAGCGCCGCGGCCACCTGGTCGTCGGGCAGTTGCAGGGCCCGGCGCAGATGACCGGCCTGCAGCGACGTCATCGTCATGCCCTGCCCGAAGGTGGGGTTGAAGCTGGCCACCGCGTCGCCGAAGGCGAGGATGCCGGCCGGGAGGCGCTCCAGCTTGTCGTAGCGGCGCCACTTGCTGGCCGGGAAGGCGTGAAACGCCGGATCGCCCAGCGGTTCGGCGTGCGTCAGGGCGGCGTTGAAGTGGTCCGGAAGCAGCCGGTGCGCCAGCTCCAGCATCTCGGGAAAGGTCTTGGGCGGTTTGGCGTTCGCCACGCCGAACGTGGTCAGCACCCAGGTGCCGTCCTCGTAGCACAGCATGCCCATGCCCAGGGACTCGTCGTGAGAGGCGCCGGCGACCACCACCTTCTCCGCGATCAGCCCGTCGGGGATGCGGAACTGCTGGGTGGCGTAATGGATGCCGATGTTCATCTCTTGCTCGACGGGACGCTGGAATCCCCACTGCTCCAACCACACCGGCAGCCGGGTGCCCCGGCCCGCCGCGTCGACGACCAGGTTCGCGGCCACGAACTCCTGATCGCCGCCGTCCGGGCCGGCGGGATCCAGCAGCACACCGGTCACCCGCTGTCGCGCCGGGTCGAAGCGCGGCTCGGCCACCGAGCGCCGCGCCACTGTCACGTTGTCGATGCCGAGGACGCGCGTGCGTAACTGCCATTCGAGGTGCGGGCGGCTGGGCACGTAGGCGGTGAACTCGTCGCGCAACGTGCTGCCGGTGCCCAGCACGTGGCCCGCGGCGCCCAGGTGGATGCAGTCGGGCCGGTTTTCCAGTTTGGGGACACCGGCGGCGACCATGTCGTCCAGCAGTCCGGGGAACAGGTCCTCGAATTCCATGGCCCCGCGCGCCATCAGCATGTGCAGGTGCCGGTCCTGGGGCACCGTCGCCCGGTTCGCCGGTTCGGCCGGCAATTCGTCGCGTTCGTACACCGTCACCCGCGAATACGCCTCGGCGAGCGCCCGCGCGGCGCAAAGGCCGGCGATGCTCCCGCCGATGACGACGGCGTGATCCCTGGCCGTTGCTGTGCTGTCCGGCATTGGCGGAGAGTACCCAGTACTGTGACGGACCAATGGCTCCCAGCGTTGGGAAAGGGCTGATGCATGGCCAATCGATGGCGGACCAAGTCGATCGAGCAATCAATCGCCGACACCGACGAGCCGGACACCAAGCTGCGTAAGGACCTGACCTGGCGAGACCTGGTCGTCTTCGGCGTCGCGGTGGTGATCGGCGCGGGCATCTTCACGGTCACCGCGTCCACCACCGGGGACATCACCGGCCCGGCCATCTGGGTGTCGTTCGTGATCGCGGCGGGCACCTGCGCGCTGGCCGCGCTGTGTTACGCCGAGTTCGCCTCGATGTTGCCGGTGGCCGGTAGCGCCTACACCTTCTCCTATGCCACCTTCGGGGAGTTCCTGGCCTGGATCATCGGCTGGAACCTCGTGCTGGAACTGGCGATCGGCGCCGCCGTGGTGGCCAAGGGCTGGTCGAGCTATCTGGGCACGGTCTTCGGATTCGCCGGCGGCACGGCCAGCTTCGGCGGGGCCCAGGTCGACTGGGGGGCGCTGGTGATCGTCGGCGGCGTGGCGACCCTGATCGCGCTGGGCACCAAACTGTCATCAAGGTTTTCCGCGGTGGTCACCGCGATCAAGGTGTCGGTGGTGCTCTTCGTCGTGGTGGTCGGCGTCTTCTACATCAAGCGCGCCAACTATTCGCCGTTCATCCCCAAGCCGGAGGCCGGTCGCGAGGCCAAAGGCATCGACCAGTCCGTCCTGTCGCTGCTGACCGGCGCGCACAGCAGCCACTACGGCTGGTACGGCGTGCTGGCCGGGGCGTCCATCGTGTTCTTCGCGTTCATCGGGTTCGACATCGTCGCCACCATGGCCGAGGAGACCAAGAACCCGCAGCGCGACGTGCCGCGGGGAATCCTGGCGTCGCTGGGCATCGTGACCCTGCTCTACGTCGCCGTCGCGGTGGTGCTGTCGGGCATGGTGTCCTACACCGAACTCAAGACGGTCCGCGGCCGCGGGCAGGCGAACCTGGCCACC
>NZ_LZMG01000437.1:0-16762 GCF_001673615.1 Mycobacterium sp. 1245499.0 | reverse complement strand
TTGCCGCTCGACGAGATGCCGTGCCACCGCCGAACCGGCCATGCCGGTCCCGCCGGTGATCAGCGCGGTGCCGCCGGCCAGCCCGGCGGGCCCGCCCGGCATGGTGAGCACGACCTTGCCGATGTGGCGGGCCTGGCTGACGAACCGGTACGCGTCGGCGGCACCGCGCTGATCACCGGCGGGACCGGCATGGCCGGTTCGGCGGTGGCACGGCATCTCGTCGAGCGGCACCGGGTGCCCCACGTGATGCTGGTCAGCCGCAGCGGTGACCGCGCTGAAGGCATGACCGAGCTGGCCGCCGAACTGCGCGACGCGGGAGCGTCGGTGTCGGTGGTCGCCTGTGACGTCGGAGACCGGGCGGCCGTCGCGGCCCTGGTGGCGCAGGTTCCCGCGCGCTACCCGTTGCGGTCGGTGTTCCACGCCGCGGGCGTGCTCGACGACGCGGTGATCGCCTCCCTGACGCCGGCGCGCGTGGACACCGTGCTGCGGGCCAAGGTCGACGGGGCCTGGCACCTGCACGAGCTGACCCGGGACCTGGATCTGGCGGCATTCGTGGCGTTTTCGTCGATGGCGGGCATCGTGGGCGCCCCCGGCCAAGGGAACTACGCGGCGGCCAACAGCTTTCTCGACGCGCTGGCGGCGCATCGCCACGCTCACGGGCTGGCGGGACTCTCGGTCGCCTGGGGAATGTGGGAAGAATCCTCCGCGATGACCCAACACCTCGGCGAGCGCGATAAGGCCAGGATGAGCCGCGCCGGGCTGAGCGCGTTGACCACCCGGCAAGCGCTGGAACTGCTGGACGCCGCGTTGCTCGCCGAACACCCCATGGTGGTGGGCACAAGACTCGATCGGGGCGCGCTGGGGCAGCACAGCGCCACGTTGCCGCCGCTGCTCAGCCAGCTGGCCGCTCGCCCGGCTCGCCGGATGCTGGAGCACACCGACATGGTGTCCCTGACCGGCCTGCGGGCGCGGCTGGGCGGCATGTCGCCCGAGCAGCGGCACAGCGAACTGGTGGAACTGGTCTGCAGCAACGCGGCCACGGTATTGGGTCACAGCACCGCGGACGTCCACGCCGACGACGCGTTCGGCGATCTCGGGTTCGATTCGCTGACCGCCGTCGAGCTGCGCAACCGGCTCAAAATCGCTACCGGCCTTACCCTTTCGCCCACGTTGATCTTCGATCACCCCACGCCGGCCGCGCTTGCCGAACACCTCGGCACCCAGCTCGCCACCGGCGGCCCCGGCGCGGCGGCCGCCACCCCGCCCGACCGGACGGCCCGCTTCGAGGAGATCACCCGCGAACTGCAGGCGCTGCTCAATCAGCCCGACCTCAGTCCCGGCGACAAGAAGCAACTGGTCGCCCGGCTGGAAGGCCTGCTGGACACGGTGCCGGGCTCGGCACCGGCACCGCTGCTGGAACACCCCGAGCACGCGTTCGACGACGACATCTCCACCGCCACCGACAGTCAGCTGTTCGCCATTCTCGACGACGAAGTCGGCCCCTGACTTGCCTCCGACAGACGTCGCGATCATCGGGCTGGCATGCAGGTTTCCGGGCGCGCCCGACCCGTCCGCGTTCTGGCGCCTGATCCGTGACGGGCGTGAGGCCGCCCAATTGGGCGGGGACGCCGGGGAATTCGACGCGGACTTCTTCAACCTGTCGCCGCGTGAGGCGGCCGCGATGGATCCGCGGCAGCGCCTGGCCCTCGAATTGACCTGGGAGCTGCTCGAGGACGCGTTCGTGGTGCCGGAAAAGATACGGGGACAAGAGGTCTCGGTGTTCCTCGGGGCGATGACGGACGACTACGCGGCCCTGACGCTGCGCGATCTCGCCGACAACCTGGACCACCACACCTTCACCGGCATCAGCCGGGCGATGATCGCCAACCGGGTGTCGTACGCCTTCGGGTTGCGCGGACCCAGCATGACCGTCGACTCCGGTCAGTCGTCCTCGTTGGTGGCGGTGCACCTCGGCTGCGACAGCGTGCGCACCGGGCGGTCGACGATGGCCGTCGCGGGCGGCGTCCACCTCAACCTGTCCGAGGAAATCGGCATGCTGGAACGGGAATTCGGTGCGGTATCGGTGTCGGGCCACACCTACGCCTTCGATCGTCGCGCCGACGGCTACGTGCGCGGCGAAGGCGGCGGACTGGTGCTGCTCAAGCCGTTGGCGGCCGCCCTGGACGACGGCGACCGCATTCACGCCGTCATTCGCGGCGGCGCCGTCGGCAACGCCGGGCACAGCGGAGCCGCCCAGACCGTCCCGTCGGCGCGCAGTGAAGCGGACGTGATCCGGCGCGCGCTCGCCGACGCCGGCCTCGACATCGGCGACATCGACTACGTCGAGGCGCACGGCACCGGGACCAAGGTCGGTGACGCGATCGAAGCCCGGGCGCTGGGCGAGGTCTTCGCCGGGCGCGCGCACGATCCGGTGCGGGTCGGTTCGGTGAAGACCAACATCGGTCACGCCGGCAGCGCCGCGGGAATCGCGGGCCTGCTCAAGGCCGCCCTGGCGGTCGAACATGCCGCGATCCCGCCCAGCCTCAACTACGCCGACCCCGAGGCCGGGCTGAATCACCTTGGGCTGCAAATCAACACCGCCCTGGCGCCGTGGCCGGCGGGGGATCGGCCGCGGCGGGCCGGGGTGTCCTCGTTCGGCATGGGCGGCACCAACGCACACCTGATCGTCGAGCAGCCCCCGGCCCAGCGGGACACCGCGCCATCGGATTCGCGGGCGGCCACGGATGGGGTTGTGCCGTGGGTGCTGTCGGCCCGTTCCGAACGGGCGCAGGTTAACCAGGCCCGGCGGCTGTCTGACTTCGTGGCCGACCGGGCCGGCGTGAGCCCCCTCGACGTGGCCCGGTCGCTGGTCGACACCCGGACACTCTTCGAGCACCGCGCGGTCGTGGTGGGTCGCGACGCCGCGGCGCTGACGGCGGGGTTGGCGGCCGTCGCCGCGGGGGAGTCACGGCCGAATGTCGCGGTGGGCCGGGCGGGTTCGTCCGGCGCGACGGCCTTCGTGTTCCCGGGTCAGGGCTCGCAATCGTTGGGCATGGGTCGGCAACTGTACGACCGGTTCGACGCGTTCGCCCTCGCGTTCGACGAGGCCGCCGCGTCGGTGGACGCGCACGTCCGGCTGCCGCTGCGCGAGGTGATGTGGGGCGACGACCCGGAGTTGTTGCGCAGCACCGAGTTTGCCCAGCCGGCCTTGTTCGTGTTGGGCCTCGCGCTGGCGGCCTTGTGGGAATCCTTCGGTGTGACACCGGATGTGGTGATGGGGCACTCGGTGGGTGAGATCGCCGCGGCGTGCGTGGCCGGGGTGCTGTCGCTCGCGGACGCGTCGCGCATGGTGGCGGCGCGAGGCCGGTTGATGGCGCAACTGCCGGCCGGCGGGGTGATGGTGGCGGTCGAGGCCGGCGAAGCCGAGGTCGCCGGGCTGCTGACCGACGGGGTGAGCCTCGCGGCGGTCAACGGCCCCAACGCGGTGGTGCTGTCCGGCGCCGAGGCCCCCGTCGAAGCGCTGGCGGACCGGCTGGCCCGGATGGGTCGGCGCGTGCATCGGCTGGCGGTGTCGCACGCGTTTCACTCGTCGCTGATGCAGCCCATGGTGGCGCAGTTTGCCGCGGCGGTGGCCGACATCGAGGCCAGGCAGCCGCGAATCGGGCTGGTGTCCAACCTGACCGGCCAGTTCGCGGGCGGCGGCTACGGCTCGCCGCAGTACTGGGCGGCGCACATCGGCCAGCCGGTGCGCTTCTTCGAGGGGGTGCGCGCCGCCGAGGCCGCCGGCGCCGGGACCTTCGTGGAGCTGGGCCCGGGCGCGGCGCTGACGGCGGCGGTCGACCAATCGCTGAGCACGCCGCAGGCCGTATCGGTGCCCACCATGGCCAAGGACCACCCCGAAACGGAATCGCTGGTGTTCGCGGCCGCCCGGCTGTTCACCCGCGGCCTCGACCCGAACTGGGCCGTCGTGTTCGCCGGACGCAACGCCCGGCGGATCGACTTGCCCACGTACGGCTTTGCACGGCAACGTTTTTGGCTGGGATCCGGCGGAGCCGGGGCGGCGCCGCCCGCCACGGCGGCTCGAGCACCCGACCTGGCGCAGCGGTTGCACGGACTGGCCCCCGACGATCAGCACCGTGTGCTGGTCGAATTGGTCTGCGAGCACGCGGCGGCCGTCTCGGGGCATCCCGGCGGCCACGCCATCGACCACGACCGCGCGTTCGGCGACCTCGGGTTCGACTCGATGATCGCGGTCGAACTGCGCAACCGCCTCACCAGCCATACCGGACTGGCTTTGTCGCGAACGCTGATCTTCGATTATCCGACGCCGGCCGCGTTGGCCGATCATCTTCGCCGGCAACTGCTGCACGACGAGGCGGGCGAATCCGACGACGAAAGAATTTGGTCGACGCTGCGCAAGATTCCGGTGCGCGAGCTCCGAAGAACGGGAATGCTCGAAAAACTTTTATTGCTCGCCGGCGTACCGGAAACGCCGGCCGCAGACGCACATTCCGGTGCCGACGACATCGACTCGTTGAGCCCGGACGCGTTGATCGCGATGGCGCTGAGCTCGGCGGACGAGGAAGACACCGAGTGATGAATTCCCCACTGGCGGATATGATTACGCGAACAGAAAGACGCCCTAATGAGGCATGTGTTGAATACCAAAGACTTTTGCGCCGCGCTACGGGACGGCATAAACTTCCGGCATTACGCGGAGCCGTATTGAGGTTGGTCGGCAACCAAGAGAGCAGATCATGAGCGTCATCGCGGGTGTGTTCGGCGCAGTGCCGCCGCATCGCTACAGCCAAAGCGAGGTCACCGACCAGGTGGTCAAGTTCCCCGCGCTGGCCGAGCACGAAGAGATCGTCCGGCGCCTGCACGCCGCCGCCAAGGTCAACAGCCGCCACCTGGTGCTGCCCCTCGAGCGCTACCACGAGCTCACCGACTTCGGTGCCGCCAACGAGATCTTCGTGGACAAGGCCGTGGAGCTGGGCTGTGAAGCGCTGCTGGGCGCGCTCGACGAGGCCGGGCTGCGACCGCGGGACATCGACATGATCGCCACGACGACGGTGACCGGCATCGCGGTGCCGTCACTCGACGCGCGGATCGTCGGGCGGCTGGGCCTGCGCGCGGACGTGCGGCGGATGCCGCTGTTCGGCCTGGGTTGCGCGGCCGGGGCGGCCGGGGTGGGCCGGCTGCATGACTACCTGCGCGGTGCTCCGGACGGCGTCGCCGCGCTGGTGTCGGTCGAGCTGTGTTCGCTCACCTTTCCGACGGTCCGCCCGACCGTGTCGGGACTGGTCGGGACGGCGATGTTCGGCGACGGCGCCGCCGCCGTGGTCGCCGCCGGCGACCGTCGCGCCCAGCAATTGAATTCCGCCGGGCCAGACATCGTGGATTCGCGCAGCCGCCTGTATCCCGAATCGCTGCACATCATGGGCTGGAACATCGGCTCGGACGGCGTGCAACCGACGATGTCGCCGGAGCTGCCCAACGTCATCGACCGCTATCTGGCCGACGACGTGAGCAGCTTCCTCACGCCGCACGGGCTGACGAAGGACGACATCGGCGCCTGGGTCACCCACCCCGGCGGCCCCAAAGTGATCGACGCGATCGCCAAGAGCCTCGAACTGCCCCCGGAGGCGCAGGAACTGACCTGGCGCTCGCTGGGGGAGGTGGCCAACCTCTCGTCGGCGTCGGTGCTGCACATCCTGCGCGACACCATCGCCAAACCGCCGCCGGCCGCCAGCCCCGGCCTGTTGCTCGCGATGGGGCCCGGCTTCGGGTCCGAACTGGTGCTGCTGCGCTGGCACTGACGCTCTCGCGAAACCCGTTGCGGCCCAAGTGTTTACTCGAGCAACTCGGAGAGCTCCAACCAGCGTCCCTCCGTCGCGGCGACCTCGTCCTCGAGCGCGCGCAACTCCCGGGTGAGCCGGGTGATGCCGACGTGGTCGGACTGGTCGTGCGCGGCCAGTTCGTGGTGCTTGTCCGCGATCCGGTCCGCCAACCGCGCGAGCTGCCGGTCCAGGGCGGCCACCTCCTTTTCCGCGGCCCGGCGTTGTGCGCCGGACATCGCCTGGGCCTCGGGCGGGGAAGCGGGCCGCGGCGAATCCTGGGCGGCCCGGGCGGTCCGCTCGCCGGCGAGCCGCAGGTACTCGTCGACGCCGCCGGGTAGGTGCCGCAACCGGCCGTCGAGCACCGCGTACTGCTGATCGGTGACCCGCTCCAGCAGATAGCGGTCGTGCGAGACGACGATCAGCGTGCCGGCCCACGAGTCCAGCAGATCCTCCATGGCGGCCAGCGTGTCGGTGTCGACGTCGTTGGTCGGCTCGTCCAGTAGCAACACGTTGGGCTCGGAAAGCAGGGTGAGCAACAGCTGCAGCCGCCGCCGCTCACCGCCGGAGAGATCCTCGACGCGGGCCGACAGCTGGCCTTGAGACCCGCGCACGCCGAAGCCGAGTCGCTCCAGCAGCTGCGCCGGGGTGACCTCGCGGCCGTCGACCTGGTAGCCGCCCTGCAGTCGGCCCAGCACATCGGCGATCCGGTCGCCGCGGACCGCGGCCAGCGCGTCGCCCTGCTGGTCGAGTACCGCCAGGCGCACGGTCTTGCCGCGTTTGACGCGGCCCGCGTCCGGCTCGATGGTGCCGTCGATCAACCTCAGCAGGGTCGACTTGCCGGCGCCGTTGGCCCCGACGATGCCGGTGCGCTCGCCGGGGGCGATCCGCCACTCGACATCGCGCAGCACCGGGCGGCCCCCGAACGAGACCGAGACGTCGAGCAGGTCGACCACGTCCTTGCCCAGCCGGGCGGTGGCCAGCTTGGCCAGTTCGACGGTGTTGCGCAGCGGCGGCACGTCGGCGATCAGCTGGTTGGCCGCCTCGATCCGGAACTTGGGTTTTGACGTCCGAGCCGGCGCGCCGCGGCGCAGCCACGCCAGCTCCTTGCGCATCAGGTTCTGCCGCTTGGCCTCGGCGACGGCGGCCATCCGGTCCCGCTCGACGCGCTGCAGAACGTAGGCGGCGTAGCCGCCGTCGAACGGTTCGACGATTCCGTCGTGCACCTCCCACGTCGTGGTGGCGACTTCGTCGAGGAACCAGCGGTCGTGGGTCACCAGCAGCAGCCCGCCGGTGTTGCGCGCCCAGCGTTGCCGCAGATGCCCGGCCAGCCAGGTGATGCCCTCGATGTCGAGATGGTTGGTGGGCTCGTCGAGCGCGATCACGTCCCATTCGCCGATCAGCAATCGGGCCAGCTGCACCCGGCGACGCTGCCCACCGGACAGGGTGGAAACCGTTGCCTCCCAGGCGATGTCGGAGACCAGCCCGGCGACCACGTCGCGCACCCGCGCGTCGCCGGCCCACTGGTGTTCGGCCGCCTCGCCGACGAGCGTGTAGCCCACGGTGCGGTCCGGGTCCAGGGTGTCGGCCTGGCTCAGCGCGCCGACCCGCAACCCGCTGCGCCGGGTGACCCGCCCGGCGTCGGGTCGTTGCTGACCGGTCAGCAGCCGCAGCAGGCTGGATTTGCCGTCGCCGTTTCGCCCGACGATGCCGATGCGGGCGCCGTCGTTGACCCCGAGCGTGATCGAGTCGAAGACCACCTGAGTCGGATATTCGAGGTGTACGGCCTCGGCCCCAAGTAGGTGCGCCACCGGGCCGACCCTAGCGTCCCGCCGCTAGCCGAGGGTCAGCAGCGCGTGGTCCACCTGGCTTTGGGTTTCCGCCGACGCCTTGCTGGCCACGGCGTCCAGGAAGCGGCTCGCGACGTCGCGCAGCTTCAGGTTCGCCTCCTGGGAACGCCACACCAGGATGTCGAACGCGCGCTCGGCCGAGATGCCGTACGCGGTCATCAGCACGCCCTTGGCCTGCTCGATGCGCGCGCGGGCATCGGCCACCGCCGACAGCACGTTGGTGATGTCGGAGTGCAGGGAGTCGGTGACGTCGACGTAGAACCCGGACGTGCCGGCCAGCGCACCGGTGCCGTCGACCATCCGATCGCCGGCGACGACGACGCACCGGGTGCGACCGGCGGTGTCGATGATGCGGTGCCGGCTGCTGAACGGCTTGCCCTTCATCACGCGGTCGAGCACGGCCGCCACCCGCTCCCGGTCGTCCGGATGCTTGTGTTGCAGCAGCAGTTCCGTGGTGGGCTTGACCTGTCCCGGCTTGTAGCCGTGCATGCGCGCGACCGCGTCCGACCACTCCCAGCGATGGCCGTCGATGTAGAACCAGAACCTGCCGACGCGCTGCGGCTCGCCGAGGCCCAGCACCAGGTCGACCGCACTCAGGTCGCCTTCCTCGACGACGTCAGTCACCACCGGCTCACGGCGCTCAACAGTGTCGTCGCTGGAGTTCACCGTCATGGTGCGATTCCCCAATCCCCGTTGTGAAAACCTTGGCTTGTCAATTCCCGTTTTTGCGCGGCTCCATGCCTAGGCCACCCGGTACCGCTCGGCGTCGCGGTGTTTGAACTCGCACCCGAAGCCCGGGCGGTGCTGATCGGGGCGCAGGGCCCCGCCCTCGGGGGACAGGGCGCCCTCGAAGAGCAGGTGCTCGATGCGGTGGTGGTCGTGGAAGTACTCCAGGTGTCGCAGGTTCGGGATCGTGGTGGCGACGTGGGCGTGCAGGTTGGGAGCGCAGTGCCCGGACACGTCGACGTTGTAGGAAGCGGCCACGGCCGCGGCGCGCACCCAGTCGGTGATGCCCCCGCAGCGGGTGACGTCGATCTGCAGGCAGTCCACCGCGTCGGCGGCGAGCATCCGGTTGAAGTAGGCCAGGTCGTAGCCGTACTCGCCGGCGGTGACATCCGGACTCACCTGGTCGCGCACCTCCCGCAGGCCGGCCAGGTCGTCGGAGGAGACGGGTTCTTCGAACCAGGTGACGCCGTGGTCGGCCATGGCGTGGGCCACCCGGATGGCCTGCTTGCGGCGGTAGCCGCCGTTGGCGTCGACATACAGTTCGGTGTCCGGCCCGATCACCTTGCGCGCCAAGGCGATTCGATCCAGGTCGCGGCCCACGTCGGAGCCCCATGACTCGCCGATCTTGATCTTCACCCGCGGGATCTTCCACTCGCCGACCCAGCGTTCGAGTTGGGCACGCGTGGTGCGCTCGTCGTAGGTGGTGAAGCCGCCGCTGCCGTAGATCGGCACTTCGGGGTGCGCCATGCCGAGCAGCCGGCACACCGGCAGCTCCAGCAGCTTGCCCTTGAGGTCCCACAGCGCGGTGTCGAGCGCGGAGATCGCGCACGACGTCAGCCCGGGCCGCCCGTTGTTGCGCATCGCGATGACCATCGACTGCCACCGGGCCGGGATGTCCACGGCGCTGTGGCCGGTGAGCGTGCCGGCGAGCTTGCCGGTGATCAACGCGGCGCACGCGCCGTCGGCGTAGGTGTAGCCGATGCCGCGCCGGCCGCCGGCCGCAACCTCGGCGAGCACCAGCGTGGTCGACGACCACGACAGGGTGCCGTCGGCTTCCGGTGCGTCGGTGGGGATTTCGTAGGCCTGCGCGGTGACCCCTTCGATAGCCGCGTCGATGCGCGCGGTTGTCATCGCGCCCACCGGCGGCCCGCCCGCGCCGCGAGCCACGCGCCCACCCCCGCCGCGCCGAGCGCGCCGGTACCGCTGATGGCGGGATGCTGGGACGCCCACAGTTGCGGGCTGCGCGCGTGCGACTTGTCATCGAACTGGCCGTGCGCGCCGTGGTCGGTGCCCGGTTCGTCGTCCAGCGGCTGCCACAGGTTGTGCGGCCGGCCGGGCCCGACGTGTTCCTCGGTCTGCTGGGAGTCGTAGCCGGTGCGCCCGAGGTAGCGGTCCAGCAGCGGCGCGACGAACTTCTGCCCCAGCAGCGTCACCATGGTGGAATCGCCGACCCAATACTGCTTTCGGCCCGGATGGTCGGCGGCATACACCACGCCCCGCGCGGCGACCTCGGGCTGGTAGATCGGCGGCACCGGCTGGGGATGGCGGGGCAGCCGGGACAGCACCCAGGAGAACTGCGGGGTGTTGACCGCCGGCATCTGCACGACGGTGATCCGCACCTTCGAGCCCTCGTGGAACAGTTCGCAACGCACCGATTCGGTGAACCCGTTGACCGCGTGCTTGGCGCCGCAATAGGCCGACTGCAACGGGATCGACCGCTGGCTGAGCGCCGAGCCGACCTGCACGATGGTGCCGAGGTTGCGGGGGCGCATCTTGGCCAGCGCCGCCATGGTGCCGTGCACGTAGCCGAGGTAGGACACCTCGGTCACGCGCTTGAACTCCTCGGCGCTGATCTCGCGCAGCGGCGCGAACACCGAGGTGAACGCTACGTTGACCCACACGTCGATGGGGCCGAAGGCGGATTCGGCCTCGTCGGCGGCGGCGACGACGGCCGAGTGGTCGGCCACGTCGGTCGGGATCGCCAGCGCCTTGCCGCCGCCGGCCTCGACGTCGCGGGCGGCGCCGTCGAGCCCCGCGGCGCCGCGGGCGAGCAGGGCGACGTTGGCGCCGCGCCGCCCGAACTCTTTCGCGGTGGCGCGGCCGATGCCGGCGCTGGCTCCGGTGATCACCACTGTCTGTGTCATCGCAGAACTGCCTTTCGCTCGGTCGGAGTTGTCACTGATGGTGGGCGTCGTCGTCGGTGAGGATGGCCGTGCATTCGAGCATCAGGGCGTGCGCGAATGCCTGGGGCAGGTTGCCGCGCAGCTGGCGCTGCCGCACGTCGTACTCCTCGCAGAACAGCCCCGGCGGGCCGCACGCGGCGCGGTTGCGTTCGAACCAGCGCATGGCGCAATCGCCGTGGCCCAGTTGATGTTCGGCCAGCGCCATCATGAATCCGCAGAGCAGGAAGGCGCCCTCGGCGTCGCCGAGCTCGCGCTCGTCGTGCCGGAAGCGATAGACGAACCCGTCCTCGGTGAGTTCGCGGCGAACGGCGTCCAGGGTGGCCCGGGTGCGGGGGTCGTCGGCGGGCACGGCGCCGCGCACCGGCGGCAGCAGCAACGACGCGTCCACCCCCGTCAGCCGCGGGCTGCGCTGCCAGTAGCCGTGCGGGTGCAGGCTGCTCGACGCGGTCTCGGCCAGGATCGCGTCGGCCAGGGAAGTGCACGCGGTGACCTCTGGCCCGGCGCCGGCCAGCTTGGCGACGGCGCGCAGCCCGGCCACACAGGCCAGCCGGGACTGCGTCCAGTGCTCGTTCTCGATTTCCCACACCCCGGCATCCGGTTCACGCCAACGCTTTTCGATGGCCCGGATGGCGGTCTGCACCGCGCGCCACCCCTCGGCGTCGAGCCGGTCGGCGGCACCCGCCTTGGCCAGCAACTGCAGCGCCTCACCGAAGACGTCGAGCTGGAACTGCTGGTTGACCCAGTTGCCGACCTTGTCCGAGCCGCCGGGATAGCCGGGCAGGTCGAGCGTCTCCTCGCCGGGCACCGCGCCGCCGGTGACGGTGTAGGCGGGCTTGAGGTTGGGGCCGTCCTCGAGCAGCCGGGCGCCGACGAATTCGACCGCCCGGTCCAGCAGTTCGGTGGTGCCGACGGCGGCGGCGGCCATGCCGGCGTACACCTGGTCGCGGATCCAGGCGTAGCGGTAGTCGTAGTTCTGGTTGGTGTGCGCGCGTTCAGGCAGGCTCATGGTGGCGGCGGCCACCATGCCGCCCCCGCTGCTGGTCAGGCCGCGCAGCACCGCGTAGGAGTGGCTGCCGTCGCGCGCGGCGATGGTGCAGTTCAGCCGGGGCACGCTGCGCTGCCAGGCGGCCGCGGTGGCGTCCCAGGCCAGGTCGGGGTCCGGCGGCCGCTCGGGCAGCGCGCGTTCGGACAGCTCCAGCACCAGGTCGTGGTGCCGGCCGTCCTCGAGGGTGATCTCGCAGGTGAGCAGCTCGCTCCTGTCGTGCGAGGCCTTGACGACGCGGGCCTGGCAGCCGGCCAGCCACCGCCAGTGCAACCGGCCCGAGCGGCCGCTCCACACGCCGTCCTCGCAGGACGGCTGGCCGAGGCCGTGTTTGCCGAACCCCGAGCCCGGCGCCAGCAGCACCCGCACCCGCGCCGTCCCGCGGCACACCGTGAGGCGGCGCAGCAGCACCACCCGGTCGGGGTCGCCCGGAAAGGCGAGCGCCTCACGGCATTCCACGGTGCCGTCGCGGGTGATCCAGCGGTTGCGCCAGATCAGGGTGCCCGGCTCGTAATAGCCGCCCCACACGTGCCGGACGTCGGTCGGCGTGATCGCGTAAACCCCGCCGCCGCCAATGAGATTGGAGAAGACGGCGTCGGAATCCCAGTGCGGCGCGCACATCCACGCGATGTCGCCCTGCGGCCCGATCAGTGCGCCGCGCTCGCCGTCGGCGAGCAACGCGTACTCACGCAGCACCCGGGGGGCGAAGGTCGTCTCGACGTCGATCGTTCGGTCAGCCACGGGCTCTCGCCTCCGACCTCCGTCCCGCAGTGGTATCGATCTTCCCGCCGGCCAGCCGTTCGGCGAGCCGCGAGGCCAGCGCCATGATGGTCAGCGCCGGGTTCGCCGAGCCCTGCGTGGGGCACACCGAGCCATCGGCCAGAAACAGGTTCGGGACGCCCCACACGCGCTGATCGGAGTCGACGACCGAATTGTCCGGGCTGGTGCCCATCCGGGCGCCGCCGATCAGGTGGGCGAAGCGCTGGATGGTGAGCACGTCCTGGGCGTCGGCGGCGTGCAGGATGTCGCCGATCACCTTGGTGGAGTAGGCCATGTTGGCCTTGTCGTTGTCGCACAGCGTGTAGTCGAACCGGGCCACCGGGATGCCGTACGGGTCCGCTTCATCCCCAGAGGCCAGCGTCACGCGATTGTCCGGCAGCGGCAGCAGCTCGTTGAGCACGCCGACGGTCGCCCAGTGGTTGTAATCGCGCATGTACTCCCGCATCGCGCGGCCCCAGTGCCCCTCGGCCAGCACGTGTTCGGCCCAGCCGATGGGCAACGGCGATACGGTCTGGATGGCGAAGCCCCGGGCGAAGCCACGGGATTGGTCGGTCTCGTAGAACTGTTCGGAGGTCACCTCCGGGGGCGGCGCCTTGTACATCCGCACCTCCTCGGACCACCGGCCCGCGGACTGGGTGGCGCCCTGGACCATCACATAGCGCCCGACCTGGTCGTCGTTGTTACCCAACCCGTTCGGGAAGCGGTCGCTGGCCGAGTTCAACAGCAGCCGCGGTGTTTCGATCGAATACCCGGCTATGGCAACCACTTTGGCGCGTTGCAGCCGCTCCTTGCCGCCCACCTCGTCGTAGTAGACCACGCCGCGGGCGGCGCCGCTCTCGTCCAGCTCGACGCGCGAGGCCATACAGTTGGCGCGGATCTCCACGGCATGGGCCAGCGCGTCGGGCAGGTGCGTGACGTACGGGCTGGCCTTGGCGTTGACCTTGCAGCCCTGCAGGCAGTAGCCGCGGTAGATGCAGTGCGGGCGATTGCCGAAGGTGCCGTTGACGATGCCGACGGGCCCGACTCGCATCTCGATGCCGAGCTTGAGCGCCCCCCGCCAGATCTTGGCGGCGGCACCCGAAATAGGGTGCGGCGCAAAGGGATAGCGATGCGGATCGCCCCACGGCCAGTTCTGGCCGGCCACCGGCAGCTCGAGCTCGACACGCTCGTAGTGGCGGCGGATGTCCTCGTAGCGGATGGGCCAGTCCGCCCCGACCCCGTCGCGGGTGTAGGTCTCGAAGTCGCTGGGGTGGAATCGCGGGGTGTATCCGGCGTAGTGCACCATCGAGCCGCCCACGCCGCGCCCGGAGTTGTTCTTGCCCAACTCGATCGGGTCGTCGCCGCCGATGATGCGTTTCTGTGTCCAGTACAGCGCGTGCGATCCGGCCTCGTCGGACACCCAGTCCTCGTCGGGATGCCAGAACGGGCCGGCTTCCAGGATTACCACCCGCCAGCCCTCGCGGGCCAGCCGCTGCGCGAGCACCGAGCCACCGGCGCCGGCACCGACGACCACCAAATCGACCTCGTCGTCATCGGCGTAGCGCCGCATGGTCTTTTCGCCCGGTAGATCGCGGGTGTGCACGTCGAGCAGGAACCGCGAGTCGTTGTCCTTCGGTCCGACCGCACCCTTGAACAGACCCCGCAGGAAGTCGCCCATCACAGCTCCCCGTTGTTCACGATTCGCACCGGGTCCTCGTCGGTGGCGCCGCGGGTCTCGTACGGTTCGCGCGCGGCGGCCGGACCGGTGGCGCCGCCGAGGCGCATGAAGCCGCGCGGGTAGGCCGGGCCGCCGAACCCGATCTCGTTCCACGCCCACGGGTGGGAGTAGAAGCCCGACAACGTCATTCGCATGCACACCGACCATGCCCGCTTGACGTTCAGGCTCTGCCACGCCCCGCCCTGCAGGTCGGCCTGGGAGAATTTGTCGATGATCGCCTCGCGGGTGGTGATATCGGCGTCGGCGAAAGAGGTTGCGCCGTAGTGGTTCCTCGCCGTCTCATCGAGCCCGCGCAGCACCAGCCGCCAGGTGTCGCGGTCGTCGGGCATGTCGGCGTACTGGTAGCCGTCGAGGCGCCCGTCGGCGAGCTTGGAGTCCACCGACTCGGCCGCCGGCACCCGCGGTTCGACGTCCTGCGCGAGCACCGTGTCGCAGAACGCGCGCAGGCACGGCTCCTCTTCGGGGGTGAAAAACCGCAGCGGCCCAGGCGGTTCCAGGCGGGCCAGCACCACCTTGCGGGTGGCCTCGTCCCAGTTGTCGGCGGTCTCGAGCACGTCGTAGTCGGGGTAGCGCCCGATCATCTGCGGCGTGACGCCGCGCCGCTGCTTGGGCAGCCAGGACGGGTGCGGCGGTTTGCCGTCGGGGCGCAGGTTGGGCAGGTGGTCGGGGCGTGCGGTGTTGGCCATCTCGGGGATCCCAGCTCCCTAATCCCGGAACCGTTCGCGGCGCAGGATCGACGCCAATAGCCCCATCCCGCCGACCATGCACATCAATCCCGGCGCCGCGATCGGAGGCCCCATCGGCACGTTGTAGGAGGCGTTCTTCCACCCGCCCGGCTTGCGCGCGACCCCGCGCGCGTGCAGGTATTCGCCCATCAGGCCGTTGGCCGTGTAGATGCCCGCGGTGATGGGCAGCCAGAGCTTCGCCCAGCGCCGGGAGAACACGCCGCCGATGCCGGCGACGACCACGGGCGGCGTCACCACGATCGGGCTCCACATCCATTTGTTGCCGAAGCTCGCTTTGTAGTGCTCGAAGTAGATTTCGGCCGTGGTGACCATTGCCGCGATGGCGGTCAGACCGGACAGCGAGCGTTCGAAGCGGCCGTGCGCGACGTCGTATAACGCTCGCCCGGCCAAATGTTGGACCTCGCCGAGTCCGTCGCCGGCGGTGCGGCCCTTTTGCCGTCCGCCGTTGCCCAGCAACAACATCTGTCTCCCTTTCTCGCGCGCGTATGCCTGGCCGGCGGTTACCGGCCCGGGCTGGTTTCGTAGATCGAACGGTCGGTGGCTTGTCGCTCGCCGAGCGATTCCGTCGTCGTATCCATCAAGCGACCTCGCCTTCGGGCTGGAAGGAAACACGGTCCCGGCGGGCTTCGGCATCCGCACTGTGGGTGCAGTAACGGTCGCCAAAGCCGCCCAGAAAACTGGGAAGCGCCCAGCTGTGTCTTTCAACCGAGGAGGTCCCGACGACGCGTCGCGACCGAAGCGCATCGGCTGTGTACCCGGCGTCATGCTGCGCAAACGGGTTCGCAGCTGGTTCTCAGCGTGCCTTAAGGAGCGCAGGTCGCGACGACGAATCGGCGGACTCCGCTTTCGCCGGCGGCCGACGGATCACGAAGCGCGGGAACCCAATTCGCGCAGGCGTTTGAGCACGAGTCGTCCCACCTGCATCGAAATGGTCGGCGACAGGCGCTCCAGGTACCACAGCGCCTTCCACCACGCCGGCACGATGACGATGGCGTCGCCGCGCAGCACGGCACGCAGGACACGATCGGCGAATTTCTCCGGCGCCATCGGCCGCGTCGGCTCCCAGGCTTTGAGGATGTCCTCGTCGCTGGCGCCCGTATTGTTCATCCGGCCGTAGACGCCGCCGGTGAGGATCGGGGTGCGGATGGCGCCCGGACACAGCACGGACACCTTGACGTGGTGGCGTTCGGCCTCCAGCCGCAGCGCCTTCGACAGTGCGACGACGGCGTGCTTGGAGGCGGTGTAGCTGACGGTGCCGGGGCCGGCCAGCAGACCGGCCATCGACGCCGTGTTCACGATGTGGCCCGAGCGCTGCCGGATCATGATCGGATACACGGCCTGGATGCCGTGCACGACACCGTGCAGGTTGACGGCCAGGACGTCGTTCCAGTCCTCGAGGCTGTAGGAGTCGACCTCACCGCCGACGCCGATGCCGGCGTTGTTGAACAGGTAGTCGATCCGCCCGGAGCGCTGCACGGCCTGGGCGACCGCGTCCTCGAACGCGGGGTAGCTGCGGACGTCGAGCTCGATCGCGTGGGCCTTGCCGCCGCCGAGGCGCTGTGCCAGCCGCTGGGCCGCCTCGAGCTGGCGATCGGCGAGCCAGACCTGCGCGCCGCCGTCGACCAACTTGGTGGCCAGCGCTGCGCCGATGCCCGACGCTCCGCCGGTGATGAATGCGACCTTGCCCGACACGCTCGACGCCATGGGGGCAGGATAGGCGCCGTCTGCGCAGCTCAACAGTGGTTCGCCGGCGATGACTGAAGTTGTCGGTGGCCGGTGGCATGATCGCACGTATGTTCGAAGAAGTCATCGCGCGGTTCGATGAGCAGTTCGAGCGGCATTATCCGTCGACCACGGGGGAGTCGAGGGCGTTGATCGACG
>NZ_LZMG01000436.1:0-23965 GCF_001673615.1 Mycobacterium sp. 1245499.0 | reverse complement strand
GTGTCCGGTGGCCGCGGGTGACCCACAGCACGGTCAGGGCGAACAACACCGGGATGGCCAAAAACCCGATCATCGCCCGGAAGGACCAGTAGGTGACGAACAGGTTGGGCCGGTAGTCGTCGGGGCCGAAGCGCTGCTGATACTCCTGCTGCAGCTCGTCCACGCCGCGCAGCGTCACGCCGCTGAACTTGCCTTCGGCCAGGAACGGCAGGACGTAGTGCACCTTGATCACCTCGGCGACGCTGCCGCAGTTGTTGTGCGTTCCGATCGTCAGCACCGAGAAGTCGGGGTCGGTTTGCGTGTGGCACAACGCTTCCGCGGACGCCATCTTCATCGGCTGCTGGACGAACATCAGCTTGCCCTGCCGGTCACCGGTGAAGAACAAGCCGACCGTGGCGATGAGCACGACCCCGCATCCGAGGATGGCCGCGGGGCGAAACATGGTGCGCGCCCCGGCTTGTGCCTCGGGCGTGGTGGAACCGGGCCTGCGCGAGCGCACCATCCACCATGCGCTCACCGCGGCGACGAAGGTGCCCGCGACCAACAGCGCGCCGGTAACGGTGTGCGAAAACGCCGCCTGCGCAGTGTTGTTGGACAGCAGGGCGAAGATGTCGTCCAGTTCGGCGCGGCGCGTCGCGGGGTTGTAGTGGGCGCCGACCGGGTGCTGCATGAACGAGTTCGCCGCGATGATGAAGAACGCCGACGCGTTGACGCCGAACGCGACGATCCAGATGCAGGCCAGGTGGATCAGTTTCGGCAGCCGGCTCCAGCCGAAGATCCACAACCCGATGAACGTGGACTCGAAGAAGAAGGCGAACAACCCCTCCATCGCCAGTGGCGCGCCGAAGATGTCGCCGACGAACTTCGAGTACTCCGACCAGTTCATGCCGAACTGGAATTCCTGGACGATCCCGGTCGCCACGCCGATGGCGAAGTTGATCAGGAACAGCTTGCCGAAGAACTTGGTCAGCCGGTACCAGGCGGTGTTACCGGTGGCCACCCAGACCGTCTGCATGATGGCGATCAGCGGCGCCAGGCCGATGGTGAGCGGCACGAAGATGAAGTGGTAGACGGTAGTGATACCGAACTGCCACCGCGAAATATCGACGACATTCATCTGTCATCTCCCGAAACTGCGGAGGCCCGATCCAAACGGCTACGACAGAGTGTAGTAGACGAGTAGGGCCGCCGCCACCGGCGGCCCTGCTCAGCTGGCGAGGGTCCTGGAGGCCTTGCGGATTCCGAACGACGAAATGATCTCGAAGACGCCGATGACGACGAACCACGCACCGACCACGATCGCCAGGGTGACGATGGATTGGAACGGGGACGCCAGCACGACGATGCCGGCGAGCAGGCTGATCACGCCGACGAAGATGTTCCAGCCCCGCCCCGGCAGGTGCGGGTCGCTGATGGCCGAAACCGTTGTGGCGACTCCGCGGAAGATGAACCCGACGCCAATCCAGATGGCCAACAGCAGGATTGCGTAGCCCTGACCGAAATGACGGAATGCCAGTAACGCCAAGATCAATGACGCTGCGCCGCTGATGAACAGCAGGATCCGGCTGCCCGCCGAGACATGAAGCGAGAAGGCGAAGACGACCTGCGCGACACCGGTAATCAGCAGATAAACGCCGAAGGCGACGGCGGCGACCAGGATGGAAATTCCCGGCCACGCCAGCACCAGGACACCGAGGACAAGAGACAGAATTCCCGACAGCAGAGCGGATTTCCACAGATGCGGCAGCAAGCTTGGAACGGGGCGGGTTCCAGGAGAGCCAGGGGAGATAGTCATGGCCGCAGTCTGGCACAAACGTGCGTCGTGGTACAGGGACTTTGGTCAGACGTGAACGGTGCGTGGATCCTCGGCACGCAGGTCGGTGGGTTCTTCGCCTGCCTTGCGCCCGATTAGATACCACGTGCGCATAACGCCCTTGCCCTTGATCTCGATGCGGCCGCGCTCTTGCAGAACGAACTCGTTTTTCAGACGCTCGTACATCGCCTGGGGCACTTGGATGCGGCCCACCGAATCGGTGGATTCCATCCGCGAGGCGACGTTGACGGCGTCGCCCCACACGTCGTAGAAGAACCGGCGCGAACCCACGACGCCGGCCACGACGGGTCCGCAGGCCATGCCCATCCGCAGCGGGACGGCCTGGCCATGCGGATCACGCAGTGTCGCAGCAACATTGGCCATATCGAGAGCGAAATCCGCCAGGGCGAAGGCGTGATCCGGCCGCGCCCGCGGCACGCCGCTGACCACCATGTAGGAGTCCCCGCTGACCTTGATCTTCTCCAGGCCGTGTTTGTCCACCAACTCGTCGAAGGCGCCGTAGAGCCGGTCCAGGAACTGCACCAGGTCCGCCGGCGCCGTGCTGCTGGCGCGCTCGGTGAAGCCGACGATGTCGGCGAACAGCACGGAGGCCTCGTCGTACTTGTCAGCGATGACGTTTCGGTCGGCGCTCTTGAGACGCTCGGCGATGCTGCCCGGCAACATGTTGGCCAGCAGCGCTTCCGAGCGCTGGTATTCGGATTCCATCACCGACTCGGCGCGCTGGGTATCGCGCAGCGCGTACCACACGGTGATGAACACCATGACGCAGGCGGAGATGATGGTGACGACGAACATCATCGACTGCGCCCAGGCCGGCACCAGGCCGGTGTCGCGGGGAACGAGAAATTCCAGGGCGATGATCAGGGCGGCGGCGATGGCCGCCACGATGGCGGCCAGCACGATGTGGTCCAGCCCCAGCACCAGCACCACCAGGCAGACGCCCACCACCAAGAAGAATTGGCCGCCCGATGCGGTGCCCGAGTCCCAACAGGTGGCGGCGACCGTGACGTAGGCCGTACCGATGAAGGTCAGCGGTGCAACCAGTTCACCGAACCGGTGCAGCCACGGCACGCTCGCGAAGATCAACGCCGAGACGACGTTGACGAGGACGATCTGCCAAATCCAGGCGCCGGTGACCACCTGCAGTACCACGAAGGTGGTGCAGACCACGACGGCGAGCCAGGCCGCGATCGAGAGCACGCGGAATTCACGCGCGGCGCTGTCGGCGTAGTGCTGACTGCGGGCGCGCGACTGAGCGCGCGCCGCGGCCACGCAGTCCGGGCGCCCCGACGAGCCGTCTGGGCATCTTGGTGGGGCACCACACTTCTTGGCCGCCACGGGTGCCAGCCTAACCGCTGAGCAGCGCCCTCGGCGGCCGTCTTGAAAGAAAATCCTGGTTTTCGCCCCCGTAAGTTTCTGAGTCTGATAACAGTTCTTGTTATCGGGTTGTAATCGGGTTTAGGAGTCATTGGTTCGGCTTATTTAACACGTGTTTGACAGGGCTTATGGACACGTGATCGCCTCGACTAAGGGGTGCCGCATGGCGGGTCTCAAGAGGTTTGTTCTTGCCTCAATCCTGGTTTCCACCGCGTTTTTGATGCAGGGCTGTAGCGCCGCGTGCAGCGAGCCCAGTTGGCTACTGCGGGTCGCCACCGATTCCATCGGTAACTACTCGCCGGGAGCGGACGTGTCGGCCTCGGGCCAGATGTGCGTAACCCGCTCAATCGGCGATTGATCTGGCGCACTTGCCGTTTGGTCGCTTGCTCGATCATGCGACCGCACGCGCGCGGCGGCTTGGTCGGTCGTCGGCACCGGTAGCGGGGTGACGGCCGGGAGGCGCCGATGTGTGTCGACGCCGCGCGCCACAGGTCCGCAGAACACGCTCCAGTGGTAGCCCAGATTCGAATGAATTCAAATGAGCGCGTATTCGCGGCTTTCCCGGAATGCGCCGAATTACGTATTAATGCGTGCAATTTATTAAAAAGCGGGACCGAGCACATACCATTGGAATGTTTTTAGGCGAATTGGCAGACCGCTTGTACGCGCGAATGCCGCAATACTCCACTGCGGTACCGGAAAAGGGCTGTAGGCCTGTCGGCGGTCCCGCTCGAAGGTGCCGAACGCTTGTGTGCCCTCGGTGAGATTCGAACTCACACTGGACGGGTTTTGAATCCGTTTCCTCTGCCAGTTGGGATACGAGGGCGTGCGGCCTCTTACCTTAGAGGCAGCCTCCCACCATAGAGGATCAGGAGTGCTCACCCGTCTCACCGCCCCCGAGGTCGCTGGTCTGAGGCGTTCACGACACAATATTCGTCATGACAGGCCCCACGACCGACACCGACGCCGCTGTGCCGCGCCGGGTCCTGATCGCTGAAGACGAAGCGCTCATCCGCATGGATCTCGCCGAGATGCTCCGAGAGGAGGGTTACGAGATTGTCGGGGAGGCCGGCGACGGGCAGGAAGCCGTCGAGCTGGCCGAGCGCCACCAGCCGGATCTGGTGATCATGGACGTCAAGATGCCGCGCCGCGACGGCATCGACGCGGCCTCGGAGATCGCCAGCAAGCGGATCGCCCCGATCGTCGTCTTGACCGCCTTCAGCCAGCGCGACCTGGTGGAGCGGGCGCGCGACGCCGGCGCGATGGCCTACCTGGTCAAGCCGTTCACCATCAGCGACCTCATCCCGGCCATCGAACTGGCCGTCAGCCGCTTCAGTGAGATCGCCGAGCTCGAACGCGAGGTGGCCTCGTTGTCCGACCGGCTGGAGACCCGCAAGCTCGTCGAGCGCGCCAAGGGGCTGCTCCAGAGCGAACAGGGCATGACCGAGCCCGAGGCCTTCAAGTGGATTCAGCGGGCCGCCATGGACCGCAGGACCACGATGAAGCGGGTGGCCGAGGTCGTCCTGGAGACCCTGGGCAGCTCTGACGAGTAGCTTCCCCGGCCGTCGAGCGTGAACCCACGGCTTTCGGTGTGAACTGAGGGCGCCGACACGCCGAGGGCGGCCGCCGTGGCTTCACACCGAAAGCCGTTGTTTCACACTCGAAACGGCCGCAAACGGCCGCAACCGTTAGCGGGCGACGATCACCGACGAGCCGTGGCCGAACAGGCCCTGATTGGCGGTGACGCCCACTTTCGCGTTCTCCACCTGCCGGCCGGTGGCCTGACCGCGCAGCTGCCAGGTCAGCTCGCAGACCTGAGCGATCGCCTGGGCGGGAATCGCCTCGCCGAAGCACGCCAGCCCACCCGACGGGTTGACCGGGACCCTGCCGCCGATCGTGGTCGCGCCGCTGCGCAGCAGCTGCTCCGCCTCGCCCTTGGCGCACAGCCCCAGGTGCTCGTACCAATCGAGTTCCAGCGCGGTGGACAGGTCGTAGACCTCGGCCAGGCTCACGTCCTCCGGGCCGATGCCCGCCTCGGCGTAGGCCGCGTCCAGGATCTGATCCTTGAACACCCGCCCGGGTGCGGGCACGGCGGCGGTGGAATCCGTTGCGATATCCGGCAATTCGGGAAGGTGCTGGGGATACTGCGGGGTGACCGTGCTGACCGCGCGCACCGACGGCACGCCCTCGAGCGAGCCGAGGTGCTTGCGGGCGAACTCGGCGCTGGCCACGATCAGCGCCGCGGCGCCGTCGGAGGTGGCGCAGATGTCGAGCTGGCGCAGCGGGTCGGACACCACCGGGCTGGCCAGCACGTCCTCGACCGAAGATTCCTTGCGGTAGCGGGCATTCGGGTTCTGCAGGCCGTGCTGGGAGTTCTTCACCTTGACCGCAGCGAAGTCCTCGGACGTCGCGCCGTAGAGGTCCATCCGGCGGCGCGCGAGCAGCGCGAAGTACACCGGGTTCATCGCGCCGATCAGGTGGAAACGCTGCCAGTCGGGGTCGTTCTTGCGCTCACCGCCGACGGGGGCGAACGCGCCCTTGGGCGTGGTGTCGGCGCCGATGACCAGCGCGACGTCGCAGAAGCCGGCCAGGATGTGGGCGCGGGCGCTCTGCAGGGCCTGCGAACCGCTGGCGCAGGCGGCGTAGCTGGAACTGACCGGCACACCGTTCCAGCCCAGCTTCTGGGCGAACGTCGACCCGGCGATGAAGCCGGGGTAGCCGTTGCGGATGGTGTCGGCGCCGGCGACCAGCTGGATCTGTCGCCAGTCCAGCCCGGCCTCGGCCATCGCGGCGCGAGCGGCGACCACGCCGTATTCGGTGAAGTCGCGGCCCCATTTGCCCCAGGGGTGCATGCCGGCGCCCAGGATGTAAAGCGGTTCCGGGCTCATTTCGCGATCCTCCAACCGTGCACGGTGCGCGCCACGCCGTCGGCGTCGGTGAACAAGGTCATGGTGGTCAGCTCCATCTGCATGCCGACCTTCAGATCGGCCGCCAGCGTGCCCTCGACGACCTTGCCGAGCACGATGATGCCCTCGTCGGCCAGCTCGACCGCGGCGATGGCGAACGGCTCGAACGGGTCGGCCGCCGGGTAGGGCGCGGGCGGCGGGTACCGGTTCTCGGTGTAGCTCCACAGCGTTCCCCGGTTCGACAGGGCGACGGACTCCAAGGTGTCGCCGGCGCAGGCCGGGTTGGGGCAGTTGTTCTCCCGCGGCGGGAAGACATAGGTGCCGCACTCGGGGCACTTGCTGCCGATCAGATGCGGGTTTCCGGCGTCATCGGTGGCGAACCATCCGTCGATCGCGGGTTCTGGACTGGTGACCTCTGGCACCCGGCCAGACTACCCAGCCCCAACGCAAAACTGAAACGTGTTGCAGTTCTGCCGCCGGCGCGGTCGGGACGCCTGCCTCGTCACACCGGGTGCCTAGAGTGAGACCGTGCCCGCCACGAAAACCACCCCGAAGGCCAGCGAGGAACAGACCACGCCGACGCTCATGCTGCTGGACGGCAACTCGCTGGCGTTTCGGGCGTTCTACGCGCTGCCCGCCGAGAACTTCAAAACCCGCGGCGGGCTGACCACCAACGCGGTCTACGGCTTCACCGCCATGCTGATCAACCTGCTGCGCGACGAGGCCCCGACCCACATCGCCGCCGCGTTCGACGTCTCCCGTCAGACGTTTCGCTCCGAGCGCTATCCGGAGTACAAGGCCAACCGGTCCGCGACGCCCGACGAGTTCCGCGGTCAGATCGACATCACCAAGGAAGTCCTTGCGGCGTTGGGCATCACGGTGCTGGCCGAGGAGGGGTTCGAGGCCGACGACCTCATCGCGACGCTGGCCACCCAGGCCGAGCGCGAGGGCTACCGGGTGCTGGTGGTCACCGGCGACCGCGACTCGCTGCAGTTGGTCAGCGACAACGTGACCGTGCTGTATCCGCGCAAGGGGGTCAGCGAGTTGACCCGCTTCACCCCGGACGCCGTCGTCGAAAAGTACGGGCTGACGCCGCAGCAGTACCCCGACTTCGCCGCCCTGCGCGGTGACCCCAGTGACAACCTGCCCGGCATACCCGGCGTGGGGGAGAAGACCGCCTCCAAATGGATCGGCGAGTACGGGTCGCTGCAGGCGCTGGTCGACAACGTCGACTCAGTGCGCGGCAAGGTCGGCGACGCGCTGCGCGCGCATCTGCCCAGCGTGATCCGCAACCGCGAGCTGACCGATCTGGTCAAAGACGTGCCGCTGGCCCAGACCCCGGACACGCTGCGGCTGCAACCGTGGGATCGCGACCAGATTCACCGGCTCTTCGACGACCTGGAATTCCGGGTGCTGCGGGACCGGTTGTTCGAAACCCTGGCCGCGGTGGAGCCCGAGGTCGACGAGGGCTTCGACGTGCGCGGCGGCGCGCTGGAACCGGGCGAGCTGGCCGTGTGGCTGGCCGAGCACAGCTCGGGCAAGCGGTTCGGCCTGGCCGTCGTGGGGACTCATCTGGCCTACGACGCCGACGCCACCGCCCTGGCCATCGTGTCCGCCGACGGCGAGGGCCGCTACATCAACACCGCGACGCTGCATCCCGAAGACGAAGCGGCACTGGCGTCTTGGCTGGCCGACCCCGGTCCGCCCAAGGCGCTGCACGAGGCCAAGCTGGCGATGCACGACCTGGCCGGGCGGGGCTGGACGCTGGCCGGCGTCACCTCCGACACCGCGCTGGCCGCCTACCTGGTGCGCCCCGGGCAGCGCAGCTTCTCCCTCGACGACCTCTCGCTGCGCTACCTGCGTCGCGAGCTGCGCGCCGAAAACCCTGAACAGCAACAACTTTCGTTGCTCGACGATGACGAGGGCGTCGACGACCAGGCGGTGCAGACGCTGATCCTGCGCGCCGTGGCGGTGCTGGATCTGGCCGAGGCGCTCGACGAAGAGCTGGCCCGAATCAACTCCACCTCGCTGTTGAGCGGCATGGAGCTGCCGGTGCAGGCCGTGCTGGCCGGGATGGAAAACGCCGGCATCGCAGTCGATTTGGACCTGCTGCAAGAGCTGCAAAGCGATTTCGCCCACCAGATCAGGGATGCGGCCGAGGCGGCGTACGCGGTGATCGGCAAACAGATCAATCTGGGCTCGCCCAAGCAGTTGCAGACGGTGCTCTTCGACGAGCTGGAGATGCCGAAGACCAAGCGCACCAAGACCGGATACACCACCGACGCGGACGCGTTGCAGTCGCTGTTCGACAAGACCGGCCATCCGTTCCTGCAGCATCTGCTGGCCCACCGCGATGCCACCCGGCTCAAAGTCACCGTCGACGGGTTGCTGAACTCGGTGGCCTCGGACGGCCGCATCCACACCACGTTCAACCAGACCATCGCCGCGACGGGCAGGTTGTCGTCGACGGAGCCGAATCTGCAGAACATCCCGATCCGCACCGAGGCGGGCCGGCGGATCCGCGACGCGTTCGTCGTCGGCGAGGGCTACAGCGAGCTGATGACGGCCGACTACAGCCAGATCGAGATGCGGATCATGGCCCACCTGTCCAAGGACGAGGGCCTCATCGAGGCGTTCAACACGGGGGAGGACCTGCACTCCTTCGTCGCGTCGCGGGCGTTCGGCGTCCCGATCGAGGAGGTCACCGCGGAGCTGCGCCGCCGCGTCAAGGCGATGTCCTACGGCCTGGCCTACGGCCTGAGCGCCTACGGTCTGTCCGCCCAGCTCAAGATCTCCACCGAAGAAGCCAAAGATCAGATGGAGCAGTACTTCGCCCGGTTCGGCGGGGTGCGCGACTACCTGATGGACGTCGTCGAACAGGCCCGCAAGGACGGCTACACATCGACGGTCTTCGGCCGCCGTCGCTACCTGCCCGAACTGGACAGCAGCAACCGCCAGGTGCGCGAGGCCGCCGAGCGGGCCGCGCTCAACGCGCCCATTCAGGGCAGCGCGGCCGACATCATCAAGGTGGCGATGCTCGAGGTCGACAAGGCGATCAAAGCCGCCGGGCTGTCTTCCCGGATCCTGCTGCAGGTGCACGACGAGCTGCTTTTCGAGGTCGCGCCCGGCGAGCGGGAACAGCTGGAAGCGCTGGCGCGCGAAAAGATGGGCGGCGCCTACCCCCTCGACGTCCCGCTGGAGGTGTCGGTGGGTTACGGCCGTTCGTGGGACGCCGCGGCGCACTAGCGCGGCGAACGAAGCTTCCGAGGGGTGTAATCGCTGCTTGATCGGCCGCCGAATGCGAGGCGATGGCGGAAAATCGGCTGACAATTCGCCGTGGCGTCACTTCGCGACATCCGTTCGGCCGCCGTCAACCGCGCTGGGTTTGGCCAGCATGTGCCCAGTCGAGTAGCCTCGACAGGTAAATCCTGAATTGTCCCTACGACCAAACCTGTCCGGAGCAACCCAACAATATGCCGAGTCCCGCCGTCACCTCGCCGCAAGTAGCCGTCAACGACATTGGCTCGAGCGAGGATTTTCTCGCCGCAATAGACAAAACGATCAAGTACTTCAACGATGGCGACATCGTCGAGGGCACGATCGTCAAAGTGGACCGGGACGAGGTGCTCCTCGATATCGGCTACAAGACCGAAGGGGTCATCCCCGCCCGCGAACTCTCCATCAAGCACGATGTCGACCCCAACGAGGTCGTTTCCGTCGGTGATGAGGTCGAAGCCCTGGTCCTCACCAAGGAGGACAAAGAAGGTCGCCTGATCCTGTCCAAGAAGCGCGCGCAGTACGAGCGCGCCTGGGGCACCATCGAGGCGCTCAAGGAGAAGGACGAGGCCGTCAAGGGCACCGTCATCGAGGTGGTCAAGGGTGGCCTGATCCTCGACATCGGGCTGCGTGGCTTCCTGCCCGCCTCACTGGTGGAGATGCGTCGCGTCCGCGATCTGCAGCCGTACATCGGCAAGGAGATCGAGGCCAAGATCATCGAGCTGGACAAGAACCGCAACAACGTGGTGCTGAGCCGCCGCGCGTGGCTCGAGCAGACCCAGTCCGAGGTGCGCAGCGAGTTCCTCAACCAGCTGCAGAAGGGCGCCATCCGCAAGGGTGTCGTCTCCTCGATCGTCAACTTCGGTGCATTCGTCGACCTCGGTGGGGTGGACGGCCTGGTGCACGTCTCCGAGTTGAGCTGGAAGCACATCGACCACCCGTCCGAGGTCGTCCAGGTCGGCGACGAGGTCACCGTCGAGGTGCTCGACGTCGACATGGATCGCGAGCGGGTTTCGTTGTCGCTGAAGGCGACTCAAGAAGACCCGTGGCGCCACTTCGCCCGCACCCACGCCATCGGCCAGATCGTGCCCGGCAAGGTCACCAAGCTGGTTCCGTTCGGTGCGTTCGTGCGCGTCGAGGAGGGCATCGAGGGCCTGGTGCACATCTCCGAGCTGGCCGAGCGCCACGTGGAGGTCCCCGACCAGGTGGTCGCGGTCGGCGACGACGCGATGGTCAAGGTCATCGACATCGACCTGGAGCGCCGCCGAATCTCGTTGTCGCTCAAGCAGGCCAACGAGGACTACACCGAAGAGTTCGACCCGGCGAAGTACGGCATGGCCGACAGCTACGACGAGCAGGGCAACTACATCTTCCCCGAGGGCTTCGATTCCGAGACCAACGAATGGCTCGAGGGATTCGAGAAGCAGCGCGCCGAGTGGGAGGCCCGCTACGCCGAGGCCGAGCGGCGGCACAAGATGCACACCGCGCAGATGGAGAAGTTCGCCGCTGCCGAGGCCGCCGGGCACGCCGAGCAGTCGCCGGGCAACGGTGCGCGGGAGGAGAAGGCGGGCGGTTCGCTGGCCAGCGACGCCCAATTGGCGGCGCTGCGGGAGAAACTCGCCGGCAACGCGTGACGCCGTCGGCGACCACGCCATGCTGCGGATCGGGCTGACCGGTGGCATCGGCGCCGGCAAGTCGGCGCTGTCGTCCACGTTCGCGCGCTGCGGTGCCGTCATCGTCGACGGCGACGTCATCGCGCGCGAGGTGGTCGAGCCCGGCACCGAAGGCCTGGCCGCGCTGGTCGAGGCGTTCGGCAGCGACATCCTGCTCGCGGACGGATCGCTGGATCGTCCGGCGTTGGCCGCCAAGGCTTTCCGTGATGACGAGGCACGCAAGACGCTGAACGGGATTGTCCACCCCCTGGTGGGCAATCGCCGTTCGGAGATCATCGCGTCGGTGCCCGAGGATTCCGTTGTGGTCGAGGACATTCCGCTGCTGGTGGAATCCGGGATGGCTCCGCTGTTCCCGCTCGTCGTCATCGTGTACGCCGATGTCGAGGTGCGGCTGCGGCGGCTGGTCGATCAGCGCGGGATGGCCGAGGAGGATGCGCGGGCGAGGATCGCCGCGCAGGCCAGCGACGAGCAGCGCCGCGCGGTCGCCGACATCTGGCTGGACAACTCGGGCAGCCCGGAAGACTTGGTGCAGCGCGCCCAGCAGTTGTGGGACCACCGCATCGTGCCGTTCGCCCACAACCTGAGCCAACGGCAGTACGCGCGCGCACCAGCGCGGTTGGTGCCACCGGACCCGACCTGGCCGGACCAGGCGCAACGGATCGTCAACCGCCTCAAGACGGCCTGCGGTCACCGGGCGTTGCGCGTCGATCACATCGGGTCGACGGCCGTGCCCGACTTTCCGGCCAAGGATGTCATCGACATTCAGATCACCGTCGAATCCCTTGCCGAAGCCGACGAACTCGCCGAGCCGTTACTTGCGGCCGGTTATCCGCGCCCCAAGCACATCACTCAAGATTTCCCCAAACCCGACGCGCGCAGCACCGTAGCGCGATACGACCACAGCGACCACGAGGCGTTGTGGCACAAGAAAGTTCATGCTTCGGCCGATCCCGGGCGGCCGACCAATGTGCACATCCGGGTCGACGGCCGGCCCAATCAGCAATTCGCCTTGCTGTTCCGGGACTGGCTCAAAGCCAATCCCGCTGTGCGCGCCGAGTATCTGACCGTAAAACGCGGAGCCGACAGCACTGGTGGCGGAGACATCCTGCGCTATGTCGCCGCTAAAGAGCCGTGGTTCCTCGACGCCTACCGGCGGGCCTGGGAGTGGGCCGACTCGACGGGCTGGAAGCCCTGAGGCGAATCTAGGGCAAGGGTGCGCCGCACTGCAGCGCCCCGTTCATGGGATCGGCGTTGCCCGCGACCGGTCTGACCATCTGGTCGGACTGGACGAAAACGTTGTCGTCCACGTCGATTTCGCAGTGCACGTTCGCCGCATACGGGAAGCGCACCACGATGCGCATGCCGGCCTGCTGCGGGTCGGGCAACACCGTGTCGGCCTCGAATGCGTTGCCGGGCACCGAGCTAAGCCCGGCCGTGTTCGTCTGACCGCCGTTGATCACGAAGGTGGCCTGGCTCCCGGTCGTGACGCCGTCGATCCTGGCCCGATAGGTGATGTTGTGCAGATCCGCCCGTGCGACCGCAGGATTCAACACGGCGAGGGCGGTCACGGCGGCGATCGGCAGCAGCCCGCGGGCCTGGCAGCTCATAGCGGCTGACATTACAACCAGCCTGATCGGGGGGCCACATCGATTGCCCTACGGCTGGCAGCGCGGACACCACAGCGTCGTGCGGCCGCCCACCCGGCCACGTTCCAGCCGGGTGCCGCAGCGTGGGCAGTGCGGGTCCGGTTCGTCACGCACCCCGGTCAGCCAGCGCGGCAGGCCCGGCACCCGGCCATGGCGCACCGCGGTCCGCAGCACCCGAGTCATCGCGCCATGCAGGCCCTGCACGTCGTCGTCGTCCAGCTCCCTGATCGGAAGGGTGGGCCGAAGTCTGGCCCGCCAACAGATCTCGTCGGCCAGCAGGTTGCCGAGCCCGGCGATCACCGACTGGTCCATCAGCGTGGGCTTGAGCTGTCGCGACCTGGCCGATCGCGCGGCCAGCGCGTCGCGGAACTCCCGCAGGCGCAGGCCCAGCGCATCGGGGCCCTGTGGGCCGGTGACATGCGCGATGTCGTGCGGATCGTCGGCCAGCCACACCCCGCGCAATTTGCGCAGGTCGGCATAGCGCAGTTCGCCCTCGTCCAGCGCGACGGTCAGTCGCTCGTAGGGGTCATGGGCGGCGCCGTCGGCGGCGTAGTACGGGCGGCCGGTCATCCCGCTGTGAATCAGCAGCGTCGACCCATCGGTGGGCAGCACGAGCCACTTGCCGTGCCGGCGCGGATCGGCGAAGCGGTGCCCGGTCAACCGGCCGGCCAGCGCCTTCGCGGTCACGTTGCGCAGCACCCCGGGATCGTGCACCTGCACGTGCCGGATCCGCCGTCCCGGCAGTGCGGCGGCCAGTTGCCGCCGAAACCCTTCCACGTCAGGCAGTTCAGGCATGCGGCCACCACATCAGCGTGTCTCCCTGACCACCTCGGTCGGGTCCTTGTCGGTGCGCATGCCGAGATAGCGCGGGTGGCGGAGCTTTCCGTCGCGAGTCCACTCGGTGAATCCGATCTCGACCACCATCTCGGGGCGAACCCAATGCGCGCCGGCCTCGCGCACCGACCCCCGGGCGAAGGGCGATTGGTCTTGCGCGAGCGTCGACAACCGGTCGTGCAAGCGGTGCAGCGTGGCGTCGTCGAAACCGGTGCCCACCTTGCCGGCATAGCGCAACTCATCGCCGTGGTAATACCCCAGCAGCAACGCGCCTAACTCCACCCGGCTGCCCTTCGGGCCGGTGTAGCCGCCGACCACGAATTCCTGGTCGCGCACGCATTTGAACTTCAGCCAGGCGCGTGAGCGACCGCCGTCGTAGGGGGAGTCGGCCAGCCTGGCGATCACCCCTTCGTCGCCGCGCCCGCACGCCGCCTGGTAGGCGGCGATGCCGTCTTCGACCCGGTGCGGGGCGTAGCGCAGCGGGTCGGCGAAGTCGATTGCCTTGCGCAGCAACCTTTTACGCCAGAGCAGCGGCACCTCGACGGTGGATTGGCCGTCGAGATGCAGCAGGTCGAAAACGTAGTAGAAGACGCGCACCGGGGATGCGCGGGCCAGCTCGGGGTCGGTGATGCCCAGCCGGCCCTGCAGCCGGGTGAAGCTGGTCCGGCGGCCCTCGAACGCCACCACCTCGCCGTCCACGACGAAGCGAGTGGTGCGCTGGCCGGCGAGCGCATCCACCAGCTCGGGGTAGGTTCCGTTGAGCGGCTGACGATTCCGCGACAACAGCCGCAACCGGTCGCCGTCGCGAAACGCCAGGCAACGCATGCCGTCGAACTTGCGCTCGAAGATCCAGTGCGGATCGGAGAACCGATCCTCGGTGAGCGTGGCCAGCGTCGGCGGCCGCCAGTCCGGCACGGGTTCCTCGTGCAGCGCCGCGCGCACCGCGCGAGGCAGACCGGCGAAGTCCGTCATGACACGTGGTCCGGCGACGCGGCGCGCCCGCGCCAGGTCAACTGCATGCCGTGGTGCGCCAGCCAGCGCGACAGGTCATAGCTGTTGCGGGCCAGCCCGTCGACGGCGGTCACCGCCCGCTGCACCGCCTGCGCGGCGACCTCGGGGGTGAGCAGGCCGTGGCGGACGGCGTCGAGCAGTTCGTCGACATCGGTGAGTTCCGCCCCGATCCCGGTGCGGACCTCGATGTCCAGGTAGTGATCTTCGGAATGCCACGCGGTGGGGCCGGGCAGGTATTCGCCCACATCCAGGTAGACGTCCAGGTCCCGTTCATGCCCAGGATTGAAATGAAACACCGTGGCGCGCAACCCCAACGACGGCAGCAGCCACGACTCGAGGTAATGGAACTGCGCGCGACCGGGGGTGGGCCGGGCGATGTAGAGGCCCCACGGGTGCACGGCATATTCGTCGACGGTCCGCACGATGCCCTTGGGATCGGTGTTCGTGCGGGCCACCAGGTCGAACGTCTCGTGCTTCGGCGGGTGAATGGTGTCACCCTACCGCCGCCGGGCCGCCTCGTTACCGGCGCAACCGGATCTTCCATCGCACGAACCCGGCGTAGAAGATCGACAGCGCGGCCAGCATGCCCATGTCGAGCAGCCAGATCTTCGGCGTGTGCTGCCAGAACCGATCCTGCGACAGCAGGGTGTCGGGCACCAGGTGACGCAGGTCCACCGTCGACGATGCCGCGGCGTAGCCCCAGCGCGCCGGCATCGCCCACGACAGCTGGTTCAACCCGAGGCGGCCGGTCACCGGCACCATCCCGCCGCACAGCACCAGCTGCGCCATCACGGCCACCACGAACAGCGGCATGATCTGCTCGCTGGAGCGCACCAGCGACGAAATCGCCAGGCCCAGAATGGCCGAGGCGACGCACGTCGCCGCGACGGTGGCGAACAGTTCGACGGTGGCCCCGACGGTCGAGTGGCCGAACAGCACCGCGCCGCGCGTCGGGGCGCTCTTGCCGACCACCACGATCGCCGTGACGATCGCCGACTGCAATACCGCGAACCCGCAGAACACCGCGCTCTTGGCCAGCAGGTAGGCGGTGGTCGACAAGCCCACCGCCTGCTCACGCTGGAAGATGGCGCGCTCGCCGACCAGGTCGCGAATTGTCAAGGCGGTGCCCATGAATGCCGCGGCCGGCATCAGCAGGGCCAGTATCTGCGCGGCTTCGTCCGGTGTCCCCGCGTTCGGCGCGGGTGCGTGAAATCCGTTGCTGCCCGGCACGGTCAGCGACAGCGAGCCCAAAATGAACGGCAGCAGCGCCAGGAACACGAAGTAGGCGCGGTCGGCGATCACCAGGCGCACCTGCCGCCGGGCGATCGTCGAGATCTGACGGCGCACGCTGGTGTGAACCGGTTCCCCGAGGCTGCTCGGCTCGTCGGTCTTGTCGGGCAGGTACCGCTGCGGCCGCTTCTGGGCCTCGTTCTGTTCCAGGAAGCGGCGGTTGGCCTCGTCGGGGTCGGCGCCGACCTGGGTGAAGATCTTCGCCCAGTTGGTGGTGCCCATCGCCCCACCGATCTGGTCGGGCGCGCCGCAGTAGGCGGTCTTGCCGCCCGGGGCCATCAGCAGCACCTGGTCGCAGACGTCGAGGTAGGACAGCGAGTGTGTCACCACCAGCACCACCCGGCCGGCATCGGCCAACTGGCGCAGCATCGTCATGACCTGCAGGTCCAGCGCGGGGTCCAGCCCCGAGGTCGGCTCGTCGAGGATCAGCAGCGACGGGCCGGTCAGCAGTTCGAGCGCCACCGAGGCGCGCTTGCGCTGCCCGCCGGACAGCTTTTCGACGCGGGTGTCGGCGTGCTTGGTCAGGTCGAGTTCCTCGAGCACCTGGGCGACGACGTTCGCGCGGTCTCTCTTGCTGGTGTCGGGCGGCAGCCGCAGCTCGGCGGCGTAGCCCAGCGCCTGGTTGATGGTCAGCTGGCGATGCACCACGTCGTCTTGGGGAACGATGCCGATCCTGCTGCGCAGCGATGCGTACTCGGCGTGAATGTTGTGTCCCTCGAACGTGACTGAGCCCGACGTCGGGGTGGTGTAACCGGCGATGAGCCGGGCCAGTGTGCTCTTGCCGGCGCCCGAACCGCCGATCACGGCGGTCAGCGTCCCGGGGCGCGCGGTCAGCGAGATGTCGTCGAGCAACTGCTTGCCGTTGTCGACGACGTAGGAGACGTCGCGCACCTCGAGGCCGCCGGTGCGGGTGGCGGCGCCGCCGCGTTCGGTCAGGGTGCCGTCGCGGAACACCAGGTCGACGTTGCCGATGGTGACGATGTCGTCCTGCGACAGGATGGCCGACCCGACCCTGGTGCCGTTGACGAACGTCCCGTTGACGCTGTTGTCGCGGATCTCCGTGCCCAGCTGGGTGGGAACCAGGGTGGCATGCTGGCGCGACGCCAACACGTCGGAGACGACGATGTCGTTCTCGGGGGCGCGGCCGATCGTCATGGCGCCGGCGGTGCCCGCCGCCGAGGACGCGCGCGGCGAGAGCAATTTCACAAAACGGGTCGCCAGGTTCGACACGTCGGCCGTCTTGGCGTCGATCACGGTGAATTCCGCTGCGGGCGTTGCGGATGGCTGTGGTGGCGCCTCGGTTTCGCCCGCGGCGGGCGGGCTGACCTGCAGCCTTGCCGGTGAGCCCGGGTCGATGACGGTCCGCTCCTCGGGCGGTACGCCGCGCGGCGCCGGTGCCGGCGGCACGCGGGGCGGTGGCACCTGGCGAGGCGGCACCGTCGGCTGTCGCGGGGGTGCGTTCGGCGGCCTCGCCGGCTGCCGGGGTGGCACCGGGCGCGACGGCGCGCCCTGCGGGCCGCCGCGAGCGGGACCCCTGTTCTGGCCGCCGGTTCGGCCCTGTGGGGGCCGCGGCGGATGCGTCGGATTCGTTTGCTCGGCAAGCGCAGTCCATGCCAGCGTCGGCGGCCCGGAGTCGTGACTCGGCCTGGGCCGCGGCGGCTGGCCGGCATGACCCTGCTGGGGCCCGATCGCAAAGGTCAGGCGCGGCCCCTGGGGGTTGCCGATGTGAATGCTCTGCCCGTCGTGAATATCGACCACCGGCATCCGGTAGCCGTTGAGGTAGGTGCCGTTCAGCGAGCCGTTGTCGATTGCCAGCCAACGGCCTTGGTCGAACCGCACGATCAGATGCGCGCGCGAAATCCGCGGATCGGCGATGCGCACATCGGCCTGCACGTCGCGCCCGACGACCACCTCGTGGCCCGCCGCGAAGGATCGTTGGGACCCGTCGTGCCGAATTGTCAGAATGGGCGGGGCGGGTCGAGTCACCACTCAAGTATCGGCCAGCGTTGGCAGTGCGCTCTATTGGAGCCACCTGTGACTTCCCTTTGTCTCGATTCGGCCACTCATAGCCCTTTCATAGCCTGCTGAGACGAATCGCCTACTGGCGTGCGGCATTATTCGAACGGGAGGGGTGCAATAAGGGTTGCGTCCGCGCGCGTCGAGCACACTGTGGTGCCGGCAAGCGACGAGACGCAGAGGGCCCAATCGCGATGCGCACGCCCAGGGTGCTGCGATCCGCAGCACAGCGCGGCGACACCAGGGGGCGGTGCCGGAAAACGAGGGGGCAGGGCATTGATGAACGAGCACAAGGGAACTACTCGGCGCATCGGCGCCGGACGGCGGCTGTTGAGCAACCCGCGACAAGCCCGTGCGGCGTTGCGCGCGGGGTTTCACTCGTTGCCCGCCATGCCGATCGGCCAGCTGTTCCGCCGGATACCACCGGTCGATTCGGCCCCGAACGCGGAACCCGTGGCCGCCCAACAACTCAACGAGTCCAGCGGGCAGCGCCTGGCGGTGGGCAACGGCGCATCGTTCGCCGGCTACACGATTTTGCGGCAGCTCGGTGCGGGCGGCATGGCCGAGGTCTACCTGGCGTTGCATCCCCGGCTGCCCCGCCGCGACGTGATCAAGGTCCTCGCTGAGGCGGTGACCGCCGACCCCGAGTTTCGCGAAAGATTCAATCGCGAGGCCGATCTCGCCGCGACGCTGTGGCACCCGCACATCGTGGGTGTGCACGACCGGGGCGAATTCAACGGGCACCTGTGGATTTCGATGGACTACGTCGAGGGCACCGACGCCTCCCGGCTGGTCAAGGAGAACTACGCCGAGGGGATGCCCATTCACGAGGTGTGCGCCATCGTGCAAGCGGTGGCGGGCGCGCTGGACTACGCCCACGACCGTGGACTGCTGCACCGCGACGTCAAGCCGGCCAACATCCTGCTCACCCACCCCGAGGCGGGGGAGCGCCGAATCCTGTTGGCGGACTTCGGGGTCGCGCGCCACCTGGGTGACATCAGCGGGATCACCGAGACCAACGTCGCCGTCGGAACCGTGGCGTACGCCGCGCCCGAGCAGCTGACGGGTTCACCCATCGACGGCCGGGCCGATCAATACGCTTTGGCCGCAACGGCTTTCCACCTGCTCACCGGGGCGCCGCCGTTTCAGCATTCCAACCCGATCGCGGTGATCAGCCAGCACCTGCATCAGGAACCGCCGCGGCTCAGCGATTTTCGCCCCGACCTCGCCGAGCTCGACGAGGTGTTCGCCCGGGCCCTCGCCAAGCGCCCCGAGGACAGGTTCGACCGGTGCCGCGCGTTGGCCACCGCCGTCGGCGAGTCGTCCGGGGCCGCCTCCGAGTTCGGCCGTGGCGTCGCGCCCCGCGCCGTGGTGGCGACGGAGCATCGCCGGCGCGGTCCCGCCGGCGTCATTGCCGTTCTGGGCCACCGTTTTTCGTCGAAAACCCGATGGGCGGCCGCGCTGGTGTGTGCGGTACTGATCGCCGTCGCGGCGACCTGGTCGATCCTCTACTCCTTCCAGCCCGGCCCGCCGCCGAGCAACCCGGCGCTCGCCTCCAAGCCGTCGGTGCCGGCCGCGAGTGCCGCGCCCACCGCGGGCGGACCCGTGCTCAGCGGGACCTATCGGCTGGCCTACGACCAGGCCAAGCGCACCACCAACGGCATCTCGATCCGGCACGACGGCGCCGCCACCAACTGGTGGGCCTTCCGGTCGGTGTGCACCACCAACGGATGTGCGGCCACCGGCACCCAGCTGGACGACGCCACTCACCAGGTGGCCAACACCACCGATGGCGGACAGACCGACACCCTGCGCTTCGTGGGCGGCTACTGGCAGGGTGCGCCCGTGCAGCAGCGGGTGGGCTGCACCCAGCCCAACGGTCAGGTGCGGGCCACCCAGCAGGAAACCGTCGCCTGGTCGCTGGCGCCGCAGGCGGACGGCACGCTGCGCGGCACGGAGACCGAGACGGTACTCAGCAACGAATGCGGGGCCCAGGGAGCGGTGGTGCGGGTGCCGGTGGTGGCCACCCGGGCGGGCGATGCGCCCGCGAAGGTGGCGCTGGGCGATCCCACCCAGGTCATCAACACCTCGACCACCGCGTCGGCACCGGCGCCGCCGGTGCTCGGCGGGTTGTGCAGCGACGTCGGCAAGGTGGCCTACGACCCGACCAACAACGAGCAGATCGTCTGCGAGGGCAGCAGCTGGGCCAAGGCGCCGATCACGATGGGCGTGCACGCCGCGGGCAGCTCCTGCGACCGGCCGGGCACCTCGGTGTTCGCCATGAGCACGTCCAGCGACGGTTATCTGCTGCAATGCGATCCGGTCACCCGGACCTGGACGCGTCCGGCGGGGTAGTCGGTCTCGCGGGGCGGGTCGGTCTCCAGGTACCACGACGTGAGTTTCAAACTCGCTAGCGCATGCGCTGGCACGTTTGGGGTAAGCGTTGTCCTTCCGGACAGGTATGGACGTGACGGATGTGGCGAAGGCGCCCCGCCGACCTGGTAAAACCACCGCCACGGCACTTGTCGGTGATCGGTTCTACCCTGATGGCATGGCATTCGCCACGGAACATCCCGTAGTAGCGCATTCGGAGTACCGCCCGGCCGAAGAGGCCGTGGAGGGGTTGGTGCGCGTCGGCGGCCGCTTCGAGGTCGTCAGCCCACACCAACCCGCCGGGGATCAGCCGGCCGCCATCGAGGAGCTGGAACGCCGGATCAGGGCGGGAGAGCGCGACGTCGTGCTGCTCGGCGCCACCGGCACCGGCAAGTCGGCGACCACCGCCTGGCTCATCGAGCGGCTGCAGCGGCCCACCCTGGTGATGGCGCCCAACAAGACGCTGGCCGCGCAGCTGGCTAACGAGCTGCGAGAGATGTTGCCGCACAACGCTGTTGAATACTTCGTCTCGTACTACGACTACTACCAGCCCGAGGCGTACATCGCGCAGACCGACACCTACATCGAGAAGGACAGCTCGATCAACGACGACGTGGAACGGCTGCGGCACTCCGCGACGTCGTCGCTGCTGTCGCGCCGCGACGTGGTCGTGGTGGCGTCGGTGTCCTGCATCTACGGCCTGGGCACCCCGCAGTCGTATCTGGACCGCTCGGTCGAGCTGCGGGTCGGCAACGAGGTGCCGCGGGACGGTCTGCTGCGGTTGCTGGTCGACGTCCAGTACACCCGCAACGACCTGTCGTTCACCCGCGGCTCGTTCCGGGTGCGCGGCGACACGGTGGAGATCATCCCGTCCTATGAAGAGCTGGCGGTGCGCATCGAATTCTTCGGCGACGAGATCGAGGCGCTGTACTACCTGCACCCCCTGACGGGTGACGTCATCCGCCAGGTCGACTCGCTGCGGATCTTCCCGGCCACCCACTACGTCGCCGGCCCGGAGCGGATGGCGATGGCGATCTCGACGATCGAAGCCGAGCTGGCCGAGCGGCTGGCCGAGCTGGAGGGCCAGGGCAAGCTGCTCGAGGCGCAGCGGTTGCGGATGCGCACCAACTACGACATCGAGATGATGCGCCAGGTCGGCTTCTGCTCGGGCATCGAAAACTACTCAAGGCACATCGATGGCCGGGGCCCGGGCTCACCGCCGGCCACGCTGCTGGACTACTTCCCGGAAGACTTCCTGCTGGTCATCGACGAATCGCACGTCACCGTCCCGCAGATCGGCGGGATGTACGAGGGCGACATGTCGCGCAAACGCAACCTGGTCGAATACGGCTTCCGGCTGCCGTCGGCGTGCGACAACCGCCCGCTGACCTGGGAGGAGTTCGCCGACCGGATCGGGCAGACGGTGTACCTGTCGGCCACCCCCGGTCCCTACGAGCTCAGCCAGTCCGGTGGCGAGTTCGTCGAGCAGGTGATCCGGCCCACCGGCCTGGTCGACCCGAAGGTCGTCGTCAAGCCGACCAAGGGCCAGATCGACGACCTGATCGGCGAAATCCGCAAGCGCACCGAGGCCGACGAGCGGGTGCTGGTGACCACGCTGACCAAGAAGATGGCCGAGGACCTCACCGACTACCTGCTGGAGATGGGCATCCGGGTGCGCTACCTGCACTCCGAGGTCGACACGTTGCGCCGGGTCGAGCTGCTGCGTCAGCTGCGGCTGGGCGAATACGACGTGCTGGTCGGCATCAACCTGCTGCGCGAGGGGCTGGACCTGCCCGAGGTGTCGCTCGTGGCGATCCTGGACGCCGATAAGGAGGGCTTCCTGCGGTCATCGCGCAGCTTGATTCAAACCATCGGCCGCGCCGCCCGCAACGTCTCCGGTGAGGTGCACATGTACGCCGACACCATCACCGACTCGATGAAAGAGGCCATCGACGAGACCGAACGGCGTCGGGCCAAGCAGGTCGCGTACAACGAGGAGCACGGCATCGACCCGCAGCCGCTGCGCAAGAAGATCGCCGACATCCTCGACCAGGTCTACCGCGAGGCCGACGACAGCGAGACCGTGGAGATCGGCGGGTCGGGCCGCAACGCGTCCCGTGGCCGGCGGGCGCAGGGCGAGCCCGGTCGCGCCGTCAGCGCCGGGGTGTTCGAGGGCCGCGACACGGCCAGCATGCCGCGCGCCGAACTGGCCGACCTGATCAAGGACCTGACCGCGCAGATGATGGCCGCCGCGCGCGACCTGCAATTCGAGCTGGCGGCCCGGTTCCGCGACGAGATCGCCGACCTGAAAAAGGAACTGCGGGGGATGGACGCCGCCGGCCTGAAATGAGTTTGCTGGCAACCGATCTGCGGCTGTTGTCGCCGCGGCACCCCATACGGTGGAGGAGTGACCGACGCGGCGACTATCACCGGCGGCTGGCGTGAGCTGCTGGGCCCGAGGTATCTGAGGACGTCCATCCTGCTGGCCGGCGGGGTAGCGCTCTACGCCACCAACGAGTTCCTGACCACCAGCTTGTTGCCCAACACCATCGCGGAAATCGGCGGCAGCCGGCTCTACGCGTGGGTGACAACCCTGTATCTCGTCGGGTCGGTGGTCGCGGCGACGATGGTCAATCCGATGCTGCTGCGCATCGGCGCGCGTTCGTCATACATGCTGGGCCTTGTGGTGTTCGGCGTCGCCAGCCTGGTCTGCGCCGCCGCCCCGACCATGCATGTTTTGATTGCTGGCCGGGCGATGCAGGGGGTGGCCGGCGGCTTGCTGGCCGGGCTGGGTTACGCGGTCATCAACTCCGCCCTGCCCCGCTGGTTGTGGACGCGGGGCTCCGCGCTGGTGTCGGCGATGTGGGGCGTGGCCACCGTGGTCGGGCCCACGACGGGCGGCCTGTTCGCGCAGTTCGGCATCTGGCGCTGGGCGTTCGTCGCGATGGCCGTCCTGACCGTGCTGATGGCCCTGTTGGTGCCGGTCGCGCTGGCCCGGGTCAGCCCGACGACCGGCATCCCGAGGATGAAGGTGCCGGTCTGGTCGCTGCTGATCATCGGCGTGGCCGCGCTGGCCGTCAGCGTCGCGCAGATTCCGCACAACACCGTCGCGACGTTCGGGCTGCTTGCGGCCGGCATCGTGCTGGTGGGCGTGTTCGTGATCGTCGACTGGCGCATGCACGCGGCCATCCTGCCGCCCAGCGTGTTCTCGCCCGGGCCGCTGAAGTGGATCTACCTGACCATGGGCGTGCTGATGGGCGCGGCGATGGTGAACACCTACGTGCCGCTGTTCGGGCAGCGGCTGGCCCATCTGACGCCGATCGCGGCCGGGTTCCTGGGGGCGGCGCTCGCCCTCGGCTGGACGGTCAGCGAGATCGTCAGCGCATCGCTGGAGAACCCACGAACCATCGGGTGGGTGGTCATGGTGGCGCCGCTGGTGGCCGCGTCCGGCCTGGCATTGGGGGCGGTGGCCCGGCGCGGCGACGGGTCGGCCGGCACCGCCGCGCTGTGGGCGGTCGCGCTGCTCGTCGCCGGCATCGGGATCGGGATGGCCTGGCCGCACCTGTCGGCCCGCGCGATGGCGTCGGTCGCCGACCCGGCCGAAGGCGGCGCGGCTTCCGCGGCCATCAACACCGTCCAGCTGACCTCCGCGGCGATCGGCGCAGGATTGGCGGGCGTCGTCGTCAACACCGCCACCGGCGGCGAGGGGATGGCCGCGCACCTGCTCTT
>NZ_LZMG01000435.1:0-21927 GCF_001673615.1 Mycobacterium sp. 1245499.0 | reverse complement strand
GCTGAACGGTACCGCCGCCGCTGAGGAATCCGGCGAAAAGCCCAACGGGTCAAGCGGTTTCGGCGGGGGCGCCCAGGGGTCGATGATCGCGGTGCTGGTGTCCGAGATCGCCCGGGTCAGCATCGGGTTGCTCAGCACGGCGTCGGTGAGCCTGGGCCTGGGCGCCGCGACCATCGCCAGCCGCGGGACGCTGGCGCAGAAGGAACGCTGGCTGCCCGAGCTGATGACGCTGGAAAAGATTGCGGCATGGGCGATTACCGAGCCGGACTCGGGTTCGGACGCGTTCGGCGGCATGAAGACCTACGTCAAACGCGACGGTGACGACTACATCCTCAACGGGCAGAAGACCTTCATCACCAACGGGCCCTGCGCCGACGTCCTGGTCGTCTACGCCAAGCTCGACGAGGGCCCCCGCGAGGGCAATGCGAGCGCGGACAAGCAAGACAAGCGCAACCGCCCGGTGCTGGTCTTCGTGCTCGATGCCGGCATGCCGGGCCTGACGCAGGGCAAGCCGTTCAAGAAGATGGGCATGATGTCCTCGCCGACCGGCGAGCTGTTCTTCGACAACGTGCGGCTGGGCCCGGACCGGCTGCTCGGCGAGAGCGAACAGCACACCGACGGCGACGGCCGTGACAGCGCGCGCGCCAACTTCGCCGCCGAGCGGATCGGGATCGCAATGATGGCGTTGGGCATCATCGACGAATGCCACCGGCTGTGCGTCGATTACGCGAAGAGCCGCACACTGTGGGGCCGCAACATCGGGCAGTTCCAATTGATCCAGCTCAAGCTGGCGAAGATGGAGATCGCCCGAATGAACGTGCAGAACATGGTCTTTCACACCATCGAGCGTCAGCAGGCCGGCAAGCCGCTGACGCTGGCCGAGGCGTCGGCGATCAAGCTGTACTCCTCGGAGGCGGCCACCGAGGTGGCGATGGAGGCCGTACAGCTGTTCGGCGGCAACGGATACATGGCCGAGTACCGGGTGGAGCAGCTGGCCCGCGACGCCAAGTCGCTGATGATCTACGCGGGCAGCAACGAGGTTCAGGTCACCCACATCGCCAAGGGACTGCTGGCCGACTGACGGGCGGGGCGCGCGGCTAGGCCGTCACCCAGATCGCCCGCGCGGCCGGGCTACCCAAATCGACCGTCGTCTCGGCGCCGTCGCCGGAATCGATGGCGACGGAGATCATGCCGGCGAATTCGCGCCGGGTCAGAACCCGCAGCCGGGAGTCGAGACTGATGCCGACGTCGGTGAAGTAGCGCAGCATCTCGGGGTCGGCGTCGGAGATGCGGGCCACCGTCCCGGTGTCCCCGTCGTCGCACGCCCACAGCTGGCGGGCCGGCGGGGTCGGCACCTGCCCGTCGGAGGCCGGTATCGGGTCACCGTGCGGGTCGCGCTGCGGAAAGCCCAGCTTGGCGTCGATGCGGGCCACCAGGCGATCCGACACCGCGTGCTCGAGCACCTCGGCCTCGTCGTGCACCTCGTCCCAGGCGTAGCCGAGCTCGTTGACCAGGAAGGTCTCCAGCAGCCGGTGCCGGCGCACCATCTCCAGCGCCGCGCGCCGCCCCGCCTCGGTCAGCGTCACCGCGCCGTATTTCTCGTGGTCCACGAGCCCCTGCTCGGCGAGTTTGCGGATGGACTCCGAGGCCGTGCTGGCCGACACCCCGATCTTCTCGGCCAGCATCTTGGTGCTGACCTTCTGCGGTGCGTCTTTCGGGGACCACTCCTGGGCATTCCAGATGACCTTCAGGTAGTCCTGGCCGACCGCGGTGATACCGCCACGCTCCTCGTCAGGCCTCACACCGAGAAAGTTTAGGCAACCCAGGCCTATTCCGGGGTGTTCCCCGACACCATGGCGGCGGTTTGCCCCTTCCCATCTCCCGGCGGACCACTGCGCGCCGTAGGCTGGCGGACGTGCAGCGGTGGCGCGGCCAAGACGAGATACCCACGGACTGGGGCAGGTGTGTGCTCACCATCGGTGTGTTCGATGGTGTGCATCGCGGCCACGCCGAGCTGATCGCGCATGCGGTGAAAGCGGCGCGGGCCCGCAACGTTCCGACGGTGCTGATGACGTTCGACCCGCACCCGATGGAAGTGGTCTATCCCGGCAGCCACCCCGCGCAGCTGACGACGCTCACCCGGCGCGCAGAGCTGGTCGAAGAGCTGGGCATCGACGTCTTCCTGGTCATGCCGTTCACCACCGATTTCATGAAGCTCACCCCGGAGCGCTACGTCCACGAGCTGCTGGTGGAGAACCTGCACGTGGTCGAGGTCGTCGTGGGGGAGAACTTCACCTTCGGCAAGAAGGCGACCGGCAACGTCGAAACGCTGCGACGCGCCGGCGAGCGCTTCGGGTTCGCCGTGGAGTCGATGTCGCTGCTGTCCGAGCACCACAGCAACGAGACCGTGACGTTCTCGTCCACCTACATCCGGTCCTGTGTGGACGCCGGTGACGTGGTGGCGGCGATGGAGGCGCTAGGCCGGCCGCACCGGGTCGAGGGCGTGGTGGTCCGCGGCCACGGGCGCGGTGCCGAGCTGGGCTTTCCCACCGCGAACGTGGCGCCGCCGATGTATTCGGCCATCCCGGCCGACGGCGTGTACGCCGCCTGGTTCACCGTGCTCGGCCACGGTCAGGGGGCGGGGGCCCCCGGGGCGATGGTCCCGGGCGAGCGCTATCAGGCGGCGGTGTCGGTGGGCACCAACCCGACGTTCTCCGGGCGTACCCGCACCGTGGAGGCGTTCGTCCTGGACACCGACGCCGACCTGTACGGACAGCACGTGGCGCTGGACTTCGTCGCCCGAATCCGCGGCCAGCACAAGTTCGACTCGATCGCCGACCTCATCGACGCGATGGGCAGGGACACCGAACGGGCCCGCATCACCCTCGCGGCCCAGGACTGATTCCAGGAGTCGCCGGCAGGCGTCAGGCGGCGAGCAGGTCGTCGATCTGGTTGATGGCCGAAGAGGCGCCCTCGACGACGCCCATGTCCAGCACCTGCTGCAGCGCCTCGGCGGAGGAGTAGGTGCTCACGTAGGTCGCGCGAGTGCCGCCGTTGTGCTCGGCGAATGTGTACACATTCCTCGAGACCGGCAGGTCGGGGTTCGGGTTGAAGTCCAGGTCGGCGAAGCCGTCCAGGAAGGAGAAGCTCGTCGGTTCGTCCACGGCCGTGATCTCCCAGTACCCGGCGTACTTCTGGCCGTCCGGTCCGGTCATGAAGTACGTCGTGCGACTGCCGGGTGTGAGGCTGTGGTCGACGACGGTCGCCGGGTGGGACGGCGGTCCCCACACCTTCTCCAACTGACGAGGGTCGGCGTACACCTGCCAGATTCGGGCCACCGGCGCGGCGAAGTCCGCCGTGATGGTCAGCGTCAGGTTGTCCGGGTCGTGCTGGACGTCGGTCACGGGCATGGTTCAGTCCTCCTGGTTTGAGTCGGATGCGATGAGTTCGTCGACGCGGGCGATGCGATCCCGCCAGAGGGATTCGAGTTCGGTGAGCATCGCGGCCACCGACCGCACGGCCGCCACGTCACCGCTGGCCAGCTGCTCTCGACCGCTTCGTCGTTTGGTGAGCAGGCCGGCCTTTTCCAGCACGACGACATGCTTCTGCACCGCGGCGAAGCTCATGTCGTACTTGACCGCCAATGCGGAAACCGAGTGTTCCCCTTCCAGGGTCCGGCGCATGATGTCGCGCCGGGTTCGGTCGGCGAGCGCGTGGAACAGGGCGTCCACCCGGTCCTCCTGATCTACGGTCACCCGAGCAACATACAACCATTTGGTTGTATGTTGTCAAGGGCGCAGCGCTGGCCTGCGATTTCGGTAGACGTCGCCGCCGCTGATAGACTCGCCAGCCGATACGGCGTGTGCTGCAGTCCGCGGCGGCCACGCACGAGATTTCTCGCGGCACCGATTGATGGAGTTAGTTCGTGGCGCTTACAGCCGAGCAGAAAAAAGAAATCCTGGGCAATTACGGCCTGCATGGCACCGACACCGGTTCGCCTGAGGCGCAGGTCGCGCTGCTGACCAAGCGGATCGCCGACCTGACCGAGCACCTGAAGGTGCACAAGCACGACCACCACTCGCGTCGCGGACTGTTGCTGCTGGTCGGCCGCCGTCGCCGGCTGCTCAAGTACGTCGCGCAGATCGATGTCGAGCGGTACCGCTCGCTGGTCGAGCGGCTGGGCCTGCGTCGCTGACGCAGCCCCCACCGGGGCGTTCGCGGCCCCGCAAATTCCGAGCGATATGGCGGGCAGGGGTCGCCCGTGTAGAGTGAGGACGTTCTGGGCCGGTTCGGCCCGAGCAAACGGTGCGGTCACGCAGATCCGCGTGTGCCGTTCCAGCGTGTCACTACGCACGTTCGAGGGAGCAGCCAGTCTGCATCGGGCGGTCTTCGGTAGTGGCTGCCGGGCTCTCCGGATCTGGGGCAGGTCGGCCGCTTCGATCGATGGCCGTAGCCGTATTCAGACTCAGCGCCTCCCGCGGGTGACCCGTGGCCGTCAGGCCTGCGGTTCGCGCGTGGCCACGCGAAAAAGCTGAATACAAGAGAGGCCGTACGGACGTCCATGTCTGTCGCTGAAATTGAAGAGGGCGTGTTCGAGGCGACCGCCACCATCGACAACGGGAGCTTCGGCACCCGCACCATCCGTTTCGAGACCGGCCGGTTGGCCCAGCAGGCCGCTGGCGCCGTGGTCGCGTACCTCGACGAAGAGAACATGCTGTTGTCGGCGACGACCGCCAGCAAGAGCCCCAAGGAGCACTTCGACTTCTTCCCGCTGACCGTCGATGTCGAGGAGCGGATGTATGCCGCCGGTCGCATTCCCGGTTCGTTCTTCCGTCGCGAGGGCCGTCCCTCCACCGACGCGATCCTGACCTGTCGGCTCATCGACCGGCCGCTGCGCCCGTCGTTCGTCTCCGGGCTGCGTAACGAGATCCAGGTCGTGGTGACCATCCTGAGCCTGGATCCCAACGACCTGTACGACGTGCTGGCGATCAACGCCGCGTCGGCCTCGACCCAGCTGAGCGGGCTGCCGTTCTCGGGTCCCATCGGTGGGGTGCGGGTCGCGCTGATCGACGGCACCTGGGTGGCGTTCCCGACCGTCGAGCAGCTCGAGCGGGCCGTGTTCGACATGGTGGTGGCCGGCCGCATAGTCGGCGAAGGCGACAAAAAAGACGTGGCCATCATGATGGTCGAGGCCGAGGCGACCGAGAACGTCATCGAGCTCGTCGAGGGCGGCGCCCCGGCGCCGACGGAAACCGTTGTGGCCGAAGGCCTCGAGGCCGCCAAGCCGTTCATCGCCGCGCTGTGTAGCGCGCAGGAGGAACTGGCCGGGGCGGCCGCCAAACCGGCCGGCGAGTTCCCGACGTTCCCGGACTACGGTGACGACGTCTACTACTCGGTGGCCTCGGTGGCCACCGACGAGCTGGCCAAGGCGCTGACCATCGGCGGCAAGGCCGAGCGTGACGCGCGCACCGACGAGCTCAAGGCCGAGGTGCTCGCGCGCCTTGCTGGGGACTCTGGGACCTACGAGGGCCGCGAGAAAGAGATCAGCGCCGCCTACCGGTCACTGACCAAAAAGCTGGTGCGCCAGCGCATCCTGACCGATCACTTCCGCATCGACGGCCGCGGCATCACCGACATCCGCGCGTTGTCGGCCGAGGTGGCCGTGGTGCCGCGGGCGCACGGCAGCGCGCTGTTCCAGCGCGGTGAGACCCAGATCCTGGGCGTCACCACGCTCGACATGGTCAAGATGGCCCAGCAGATCGATTCGCTGGGGCCCGAGACCTCGAAGCGCTACATGCACCACTACAACTTCCCGCCGTTCTCCACCGGCGAGACCGGCCGGGTGGGCTCGCCCAAGCGGCGCGAGATCGGGCACGGCGCCCTGGCCGAGAGGGCCCTGATCCCGGTGCTGCCCGGCGTCGAGGAGTTCCCCTACGCCATCCGTCAGGTGTCCGAGGCGCTGGGTTCCAACGGCTCAACGTCGATGGGTTCGGTCTGTGCGTCCACCCTGTCGCTGCTCAACGCCGGTGTGCCGCTCAGGGCGCCGGTGGCCGGCATCGCGATGGGGCTGGTCTCCGACGACGTCGAGATCGACGGTCGCACCGAGCGCCGCTTCGTCACCCTGACCGACATCCTGGGCGCCGAGGACGCGTTCGGCGACATGGACTTCAAGTGCGCCGGCACCAAGGACTTCGTCACCGCGCTGCAGCTGGACACCAAGCTCGACGGCATCCCGTCGCAGGTGCTGGCGGGCGCGCTGGGGCAGGCCAAGGACGCTCGGCTGACCATCCTCGAGGTCATGGCCGAGGCCATCGACGCACCCGACGAGATGAGCCCCTACGCGCCGCGGGTCACCACCATCAAGGTCCCGGTGGACAAGATCGGCGAGGTCATCGGCCCCAAGGGCAAGGTGATCAACGCGATCACCGAGGAGACCGGCGCGCAGATCTCCATCGAGGACGACGGCACCGTGTTCGTCGGCGCCACTGACGGGCCCTCGGCGCAGGCCGCGATCGACCGGATCAACGCCATCGCCAACCCGCAGTTGCCGACGGTCGGCGAGCGGTTCCTCGGAACCGTGGTCAAGACAACGGATTTCGGTGCGTTCGTGTCGCTGCTGCCCGGCCGTGACGGCCTGGTGCACATCTCCAAGCTCGGTAAGGGCAAGCGGATCGCGAAGGTCGAGGACGTGGTGAACGTCGGCGACAAGCTGCGCGTGGAGATCGCCGACATCGACAAGCGCGGCAAGATCTCGCTGGTTCTGGTGGAGGAAGACAACTCGGCTCCCGCCGATGCTCCGGCGGCCGCACCTGCCGATGCCGCGACGGCGAGCAGCTGACTCGTCGACCGGGACGCGTCCCGGTCGGGCCGGCGCTTTGCGCCGGGGCGAGGCCGCTGAGGCGGAATCGGCACCCCAGGCCGCGCTGCGGCGCAGCACGCTGCCGGGCGGCTTGCGGGTGGTCACCGAATACCTGCCCTCGGTGCGCTCCGCGTCGGTCGGGGTCTGGGTCGGCGTCGGCTCGCGCGACGAAGGTGCGACGGTGGCCGGGGCCGCGCACTTCCTCGAGCACCTGCTGTTCAAGTCGACCCCCAGCCGCACGGCGGTGGACATCGCGCAGGCGATGGACGCCGTCGGGGGAGAGCTGAACGCGTTCACCGCCAAGGAGCACACCTGCTACTACGCGCACGTGCTCGACAGTGATCTGGCCCTGGCCGTCGACCTGGTCGCCGATGTGGTGCTCAACGGCTGCTGCGCGGCCAGCGACGTCGAGCTGGAACGCGACGTGGTCCTCGAAGAGATCGCCATGCGCGACGACGACCCCGAGGACGCCCTCGGCGATATGTTCCTGTCCGCGCTCTTCGGTGACCATCCGGTGGGCCGTCCGGTCATCGGCACCGCGCAGTCGGTGATGTCGATGACGCGAAACCAGCTGCACTCGTTTCATGTCCGGCGCTACACGCCGGAGCGGATGGTGGTGGCGGTGGCCGGCAATGTCGACCACGACGAGGTGGTCGCGCTGGTGCGCGAGCACTTCGGGCCGCATCTGGTCCGCGGGCGCGACCCGATCGCGCCGCGCAAGGGGTCCGGCCGGGTCACCGGCCGTCCCGTCCTGATGCTGGGCAACCGGGACGCCGAGCAGGCCCACGTGTCGCTGGGCGTGCGCACGCCCGGGCGCGGCTGGGAACACCGGTGGGCGCTGTCGGTGCTCAACACCGCGCTGGGCGGTGGCCTGAGTTCGAGGTTGTTCCAGCAGGTTCGCGAGCTGCGCGGGCTGGCCTACTCGGTCTACTCGACGGTGGACGTCTTCGCCGACAGCGGTGCGCTGTCGGTGTATGCGGCCTGCCAGCCGGAACGCTTTGCCGAGGTGATGGCGGTGACCAGCGGCGTGCTCGAATCCGTGGCGCGCGACGGCATCACCGAGTCGGAATGCCGCATCGCCAAGGGATCGCTGCGCGGCGGGCTGGTGCTAGGCCTGGAGGATTCCAGCTCGCGGATGAGCCGGTTGGGCCGCAGCGAGCTCAACTACGGCAGACACCGCAGCATCGAGCACACGCTGCAGCAGATCGATCGGGTGACCGTCGAGGAGGTCAACGCGGTGGCCCGCCGGCTGCTCGGGCAGCGCTACGGCGCCGCGGTTCTGGGCCCCTACACCGCCAAACGGTCACTGCCCCAACAACTTCGGGCGATGGTAGGCTAGCTCAAATGTCCGCCTCCTCACTCGCGCCGTGCCGGCGCTCGCCGTCGACGGACTAGCTGAATGGTACTGGGCTTCTGGGACATCATGGTGCCCATCGTGGGCGCCCCCATGGCCGGCGGGCCCGGCACTCCCGCGTTGGCCGCGGCGGTGTCCAATGCGGGTGGGCTCGGTTTCGTCCCCGGCGGGCACCGCAGCGCCGAGCAGTTCGCCGACGACATCGCCGCGGCGCGCAAGGCCACCACCGGCCCGCTCGGGGTGAACCTGTTTGTGCCCCAGCCCAGCGTCGCCGATTGGGTGGCCCTGCACTACTACGCGGCCGAACTCGAAGAAATCGCCGAGCATTACCAGGTGGAGGTGGGTCACCCGCAGCACGGCGACGACGACGAGTGGGAGCAGAAGCTCGAGGTGGTGGCCGACGTCCGGCCCGAGCTGGTGTCGTTCACCTTCGGTGTGCCGCCGCCCGATGTGATCCGGCGGCTCGGCGCGCTGGGCCTGCTGGTGATGGTCACCGTGACATCGGCCTACGAAGCGGGAGTGGCCGTCGCGGCCGGGGCGGACAGCCTGGTGGTCCAGGGTCCCGCCGCGGGCGGGCACCGCGGCACGTTCGCCCCCGACATGGAACCCGCGAACGAGTCGCTGCACCAGCTCATCGATCGCATCCGGCACGCCCACGACGTCCCGATCGTCGCCGCGGGCGGGCTGGGCACCGCCGACGAGGTCGGGGCGGCGCTGCGCAGGGGAGCGGTGGCGGCCCAGGTCGGCACCGCGTTGCTGCTGGCCGACGAGGCGGGCACCAACGCGGCGCACCGCGTCGCCCTGAAGAACCCGCTGTTCGCGACGACCGTTGTCACGCGGGCGTTTTCGGGCCGCTACGCGCGCGGGCTGGAGAACGACTTCACCCGGATGCTCGATCACGTGGCGCCGCTGGGCTACCCCGAGGTCAACCAGATGACCTCACCGATCCGGGAAGCGGCCGCCGCCATGGAAGACCCCAACGGGATGGCGCTGTGGGCGGGGACCTCGTTCAAGCACGCGTGCGCCGGCCCCGCCGCGGACATCATCGCCCGCCTCGCGGCCACCAGTTAGCCCAGAACGCCGGCCGGGTCGGTGAACGGCAGGCCGAGGTCGGTGGCCACCTGCCCGGACAGCAAGGCGCCGTCGTGCGTCGAAAGGCCTTTGGCCAGAGCATGATCCGATCGGCATGCGGCCTGCCAGCCCCGGTCGGCGAGCGCCAGCACGTAGGGCATGGTCGCGTTGGTCAGCGCCACCGTCGAGGTCTTGGGCACCGCGCTGGGCATGTTGGCCACGCAGTAGAAAACCGTGTCGTGCACCGCGAAGGTGGGATCATCGTGCGTGGTCGGCCGGGAGTCCTCGAAGCAGCCGCCCTGGTCGATCGAGATGTCGACCAGCACTGCGCCCGATTTCATCTGCGAGACAAGGGAATTCGAGATCAGCTTGGGCGCCTTGGCGCCGGGCAGTAGCACGGCGCCGATGACCAGGTCGGCGCGCTTGACGGTGCCCTCCAAATCGTAGGCCGACGAGTAGCGGGTGCGGACCTGGCCGCCGAACTCCGCATCGAGCAGCCGCAGCTTGTTGATGTTGACGTCGAGAACCGTGACTGCCGCACCCATCCCGCCGGCGACCCGCGCGGCGTTATAGCCGGCGGTCCCCGCGCCGACGACCACGACGTCGGCGGGTTTGACGCCCGGCACGCCGCCCATCAGTACCCCGCGCCCGCCGTGGGTCCGCATCAGGTGATAGGCGCCCACCTGAGCCGACAGCCGGCCGGCGACCTCGCTCATCGGGGCCAGCAACGGCAGCGTGCCGTCGGCGGCTTGGACCGTCTCGTAGGCGATCGACGTCGTCCCGGATGCCAACAGCGCCTCGGTGCACGCCCGCGACGCGGCCAGATGCAGGTAGGTGAACAGGATCTGGTTGCGCCGCAGCAGGTCATACTCGGTCGGTACCGGCTCTTTGACCTTGAGCAGCAGATCGGCATCGCCCCAGACCTGCTCGGCCGTGTCCGCCAGTTCGGCCCCGGCGGCCTTGAACTCGGCATCGGAGATCGCCGACCCCTCCCCGGCGCAACCAGATCCTGTTCACCTACCTGCATCTGGCCGCGTCGCGGGCGTGCACCGAGGCGCTGTTGGCATCCGGGACGACGTCGATCGCCTACGAGACGGTCCAAGCCGCCGACGGCACGCTGCCGTTGCTGGCCCCGATGAGCGAGGTCGCCGGTTCACCGTCAAGTGTGAAGAAAGTTCGTAAGCGGCGCAAAAGCTGGGTGTTTGCTGGATATGATCGGCGAATGAGTGACCCGTGCGTGACGGCCACCGTGCGGATCGGGGCCCGGCCCGACGAGGTGTACCGGCTCATCACCGACCTGCCCACGCTGGCCGAGCTGGCCGAGGAAGCGGTGGCGATGGAATGGCGCAAAGGTGACGCGGTGCGGCCGGGCGCGGTGTTCGTCGGCCACAACCGCAGCGGCAGCCGGCGCTGGAGCACCAAGTGCACGGTCACCGACGCCGAACCGGGCCGCCGCTTCGCATTCGACGTGAGCCACACCATCTTTCCGGTCGCCCGCTGGCAATACGACATCGTCGCGGCCGACGGCGGATGTGAGGTCACCGAAAGCACCTGGGACCGCAGGCCCGGGTGGTTCCGCAAGGTCGCCGGCAAGGCCACCGGCGTCAGCGATCGGGTGACCGCCAACACTGAGCACATCCGGCTCACGCTGCAGCGCCTCAAGCAGCGCGCCGAAACCGACTAGCCCACGAACCACCGTAGTGTTTCGATGACGCGACGCGACCCCGCCGTAGCCGTCATCGGAGCGGGCATGTCCGGACTGTGCGTCGCAATCACCTTGCTGCGCAACGGTATCAGCGATGTGACCGTTTATGAGAAGGCCGACGAGGTGGGCGGCACCTGGCGGGATAACACCTATCCGGGGCTGGTCTGCGACATCCCCTCGCGCATCTACCAATACAGCTTTGCCCGCAACCCCGACTGGTCGCACCTGTTCTCGCCCGGCGGCGAAATCCAGGCCTATTTCCGTGACATCGCCGACCGTTACGGGTTGCGGAGGCGGATTCGGTTCGGCACCGAGATCGTCCACGCCCGTTTCGACGACGGCCGGTGGGTGGTGCGCACCGCTGCCGGGGAGGAATTCAAGGTCGACTTCTTGATCTCGGCCACCGGCGTGCTGCATCACCCGCGACTGCCAACGATTCCGGGCTTGGATGCCTTCGGCGGCAATGTGTTTCACTCGGCGCGCTGGGATCACGGCGTCGACGTGCGTGGGCTCCGGGTCGCGGTGGTCGGCAACGGGTCGACGGGCGTGCAGCTGGTGTGCGGGCTGGCCGGGGTGGCCGGCCAGGTCACGCTGTTCCAGCGCACGGCGCAATGGGTGCTGCGGCTGGCCAACCCGCGCTACAGCGGCTTCACCGGGATCACCCGGCGCAAGATGCCGTGGCTCGACGGGTTGGCGTACCGCATCTACAGCCTGGGCTACGACTACTTCGCGGTCGGACTGACCAAGCCGGGCCTGCGCCGCAAGATCATGGCGGCGCTGTGCCGCGCCAGCCTCTGGGAAATTCGCGATCCCGAGTTGCGGCGGGCCCTGACCCCCGACTACACGCCGGCCTGCAAACGACTGGTGATGTCGAACGGCTTCTACCGGGCGATGCAGCGCGACGACGTCGAGCTGGTGACGGCGGGCATCGACCATGTCGAAGAGCGCGGCATCGTCACCGCCGACGGGGTCCTCCACGAGGTGGACGTCATCGTGCTCGCCACCGGATTCGACACCCACGCGTTCTTCCGGCCGATGGAGCTGATCGGGCGTGACGGCATCCGCGCCGACGACGTCTGGCGCGACGGGCCGCGGGCCTACCAGACCGTGGCGCTGTCCGGCTTCCCCAACTTCTTCATGATGCTGGGGCCGCACAGCCCGGTGGGGAACCTGGCGCTGACGACGGTGGCCGAATCGCAGGCCGACCACATCGTGGGCTGGATCGAGCGCTGGCGCCGCCGAGAATTCGACACGGTGGAGCCGACGGCCGCGGCGACCGAGCGTTTCAACGCGACGCTGCGCGCCGCGATGCCGGACACCGTGTGGACCACTGGCTGCAACAGCTGGTACCTCAACAACGACGGCGTGCCCGAGGTGTGGCCCCTCACGCCGGCCGAACACCGCCGGATGCTGGCGAACCCCGAACCCGGCCAGTACGACCTGCGCCGGCACGCCGCGGCCCGCTGAAGAACCGCGCCAAAGAACCCAGTACCGGCGGTTTCGCATATCTGGGTCGCGTCCCTATACTTGGGACGCGCCGCAAGGCCGGCGGCGCCCACCGCAAGACCGTGGTCGAGGGCTAAACGCCGAGGTAGGGGGCATGATGCTGACCGTCGACGACCAGGCAGCGGGTCCGCACGACGCCAAGCTGGACCACGAGCGACTGGTGCTCGAGGCGCGCGATGTCGACTTCGACTGGTCGCAGCTGCCGTTCCACTACGTGCCGGGTGAGCCGTTCGCCACCCACGTCCTCAACGTGCTGCACCTGCTGCTGCCGGCCGGCGAAGAGTTCTTCGTCGAGGTGTTCAAGCAGACGCTGCCGCTGATCAAGGACGACCAGCTGCGGCTGGATGTGCAGGGCTTCATCGGCCAGGAGGCCGTGCATTCGCAGGCGCACGCGAAGGTGCTCGCCCACTTCGCCGCGCGCGACATCGACCTGACGCCCTACACCGGCCAGATCAAGTGGCTGTTCGACAAGCTGCTGGGGCCCCGGCCGCACTGGTGCGAGCGCCGCCAGCAGAGCTGGCTGCTCGAGCAGGTTTCGCTCGTGTCGGCCATCGAGCACTACACCGCCATCCTGGGGGAGTGGATCCTCGACTCGCCGGCTCACGACCAGATCGGCACCGATCCGGTGATGCTCGACATGCTGCGCTGGCACGGCGCCGAAGAGGTCGAACACAAGGCGGTGGCCTTCGACACCATGAAGCACCTAAAGGCCGGCTATTGGCGGCAGGTGCGCGCCCAACTGGTCGTGACGCCCGCCATGCTGCTGCTGTGGATTCGCGGCGTGCGGTTCATGTACTCGCTTGATCCCCAGCTGCCGCCGCGCACCAAGCCGCGCTGGCGCGACTACTTCTCCGCCGCGCGCCGCGGCCTGGTGCCTGGCCCGCTGCGGTTCGTCCGCGCCATCGGCAACTACTACCGGCCCGGCTTCCACCCCTCGCAGCTCGGCGGGCTGGGGCTCGCCGTCGACTACCTGGCCGTCTCACCCGCCGCGCGCGCCTCGCACTGATGACTGTCACCTCGACCATCACTGCCAGCGACGGCGTCACGCTGGCCGTGCACCGGTACACCGACATCGACCCGGCGCGGCCGACCATCCTGGCGATCCACGGATTTCCCGATAACCACCATGTCTGGGACGGCGTGGCGCACGAGCTGGCCGGCAAGCCCTACAACGTCGTGGCCTACGACGTGCGCGGGGCCGGCGAATCCGCCCGTCCCGCAAAGAGATCCGGATACCTCTTCGCGCAACTGGTCTGCGACATCAGTGCGGTGATCGACAGCCTCGGCGTCGGGCCGGTGCACCTGCTGGCCCACGACTGGGGGTCGATCCAAGCATGGGCGGCCGTCACCGACGCCTCGGTGATGGGCAAAGTCGCTTCCTTCACCTCGATCTCGGGCCCGCACCTGAACTATGCCGGCGCGTTCCTGCGCTCGGCGCGCACCCCGCGCGCGGCGGCCCGCGTCATCCGGCAACTGATCTCGTCGGGCTACATCGCTTTCTTTTTGTGCCCGGGCGTGCCGGAGCTGTCCTTTCGCTCCCGGGTCGGCGTGAAAGTCGTTGAGGCTCTTGAGAGCATCGGCCGGTCGAGCACGCTCAGCCAGCGCCACGACACCAGGCGTTCGATCGCCGATTATGTGCACGGGCTCAATCTGTACCGGCAGAACATGCCGGCGCCGATGCTGACGCCCGGCCGCCCGCTCCCCGAGACCTCCGTCGCGGTCCAGACGTTGGTTCCGCGCCGGGACGTCTTCGTGACCCCCGCGCTGCAGCGGTTCACCGGCGCAATCCCCAAGGGCGGCAGGGTGGTCGAGATCGAGGGTGGGCACTGGGTGGTGACGTCACGCCCTGACGTCATCGCCCGGCTGACGACCGAGTGGGTCGACCGCAGCGTCGCCGGCGCGACCGGCGCCGGTGCGACCGAGGTGCGTGGCGAGCGGCGCGAGGTGCGCGGCAAACTGGCCCTGGTCACCGGCGCCGGTGCCGGGATCGGCCGGGCCACGGCGGTGGAGCTGGCCCGCCACGGTGCCCGCAAGATCGTGCTCGTCGATCGTGATCTGGCCGCGGCCAACGAGACCGCCGACGCGGTGCGCGCCGCGTGCGCCGACGCTCCGGTATACCAGGTCGACGTCAGCGACGAGGCCGCCATGAACGCCCTTGCCGCGCAGGTGCGCAACGAACACGGCGTGGTCGACATCCTGGTGAACAACGCCGGGATCGGCATGGCGGGCCGGTTCCTGGAGACGAGCTCGGCGAATTGGGAAGACATCATGGGCGTCAACGTCCGCGGCGTCATCTCGGGCAGCCGGGCGTTCGGGGCGCAGATGGTCGAGCGTGGCGAGGGCGGAACGATCATCAACGTGGCATCGGCGGCGGCGTTCCTGCCGTCGAAATCCATGGTCGCCTACAGCACCACCAAGGCGGCCGTGCTGGCGCTCAGCGAATCGTTGCGCGCCGACTTCGCCGACGAGGGGATCGGCGTCACCGCGGTGTGCCCGGGATTCGTCAACACCAACATCGCCAAGAACACCATCTACGCCGGGATGACCGCCGACCAGCAGGAGCGGGCGCGGGGCAAGGCCGACGCCGCCTACCGACGCCGCAACTTCACCCCCGAGGCGACCGCTAAGGCGATCGTCAAGGCCGTCAAGACGGGTCCGGCTGTGTTGCCGATCGCCGCGGAGTCACGCATCGGCTACGCGATGCGGCGCATCAGCCCCGGAGCTATCCGATTGTTCGCGCGCTTGGACATCCGGCAGAAGTAGGGACTGTTTCGGTGCCGGAAAGCATTTGGGCCAGCAGGCCCGCCGACCTGTACGGGCGGCGCGAGCACGACCGCTTCGGGTCGCTGTTGTGGGGCGTGCGTGCGGTGTTCGAAGGGTTCGCCTCGGTGTCCCGGTGGTCGCCGTCGCGGGTGCGGCCCGTGCAGCGCAAGATGACTGCGGTGGTGACCAAGCGCGAACTCGCCGCGCCGGACGTCGTCGCGCTGACCCTGGCCGACCCCGACGGGGGGTTGCTTCCGTCTTGGACGCCCGGCGGACACATCGACATTCTGCTGCCCTCGGGCCGGCGCCGGCAGTACTCGTTGTGCGGTCCTCCCGGCCGCCGCACCGATTACCGGATCGCCGTGCGCCGCATCGCCGACGGCGGAGGCGGATCCATCGAGATGCACGAGTCCTTCGACGTGGGCGACACATGCGAGTTCGAAGGGCCGCGCAATGCGTTCTACCTCGGCACCGCCGAGCGCGAGGTGTTGTTCGTCATCGGTGGCATCGGGGTGACGCCCATCCTGCCGATGATCCGGGTGGCCGCGCAGCGCGGCATCGATTGGCGCGCAGTCTATTCCGGCCGCAGCCGCGAGTACATGCCGCTGCTCGACGAGGTCGTGTCGCAGGCGCCGGATCGCGTGACGGTGTGGGCCGACGACGAGCGCGGCCGCTTCGCCACCGTGGTGGAGCTGCTGGCCGGAGCGGGACCGGCGACCGCCGTCTACGTGTGCGGGCCCAGCGCCATGCTGGAGGCCGTCCGGATCGCCCGCAACGAACATGCCGGTGCCCCACTGCATTACGAGCGGTTCAGTCCGGCACCCGTCGTCGACGGGGCCCCGTTCGAATTGGAACTTGCGCGATCACGGCAGGTGCTCGCGGTGCCGGCGAATCGGACGGCGCTCGATGTCATGCTGGATCGGGATCCGACCACGCCCTACTCGTGCCGACAGGGATTCTGCGGGACCTGCAGGGTCAAAGTGCTTGCCGGACAAGTGGATCACCGCGGCCGTGCCGCGACGGGCTCGAAAGAAATGCAGGGCGGCATGCTGGTGTGCGTCTCGCGGGCCGACGGCGAGCGAATCGTCATCGACGCCTGAGGCGGCGCTGCCTTACGGCCGGGACTCCTCGAGGTAGGCGGCCAGCGCGTTGGTCAGCCCCCGGCGCGCCATGTCGAGGTCGGCGTAGGAACCCAGCTGACGTTCCGACACCAGCCCGCGCATCGCGCCGGGGATCAGGGCGGCGACCTCGCGGACCCGATCCGGATCGACGGCCAAATCGGCGAACGCGTGCTGGCAGGTTTCCAGCCAGCTCTTGCCCCAGGAGAACAGCTCGGCGGCCGTGCGCGGGTAAAGCCGCTCGAGCTCGTCGGGATCACGCGGCAGCGCGGCCCGCAGGTTCTCGATCGCGCGTGAATCCGGCGAGGCCAGGCCGCGGTAGAGGGTTTCGATGATGGCGCCGACACGCTCGCGCAGCGGGGCGTCCGGCGAGACCGGTGTCGACAGCGTGGAGAACGTCGCGGCACGCCGTTCGGCGGTGCGGTGCAGCACCGCGGCCCAGAACCCGTCGGTGTCGCCGAACTGGTACTGCACCGCGCCCCAGGTCGCGCCGATGTCCTTGGCGATGCGGTTGGCCGACACCGAGCCGGGCTCACCGGAGGCCAGCGAGCGCAGCGCGGCCTCGAGCATGCTTTCGCGAGTCGCATGGCCCCGCCGATTCGGGCGCCGGCCCGCGACGCCGGCCGCGCTGTTCTGAGGGGTCATCCGCCGATCTTATCCATTGCGGCCGGGTCCGACGAGGAGTTTCATAGAGGGTACTTTGATTTTGGGGACGGGCGGCTTATCATTCGTACGCGAGGGAGGGCAGTCCACATGGCAGGGCTCGATGGCTAAGCCACCGTTGTCGATGAAACCGACCGGCTGGTTCCAGGTCGCCTGGTCCGACGAGATTGGCGTCGGCGACGTGCACACAATGAAGTACTTCGACCAGGAGATGGTGGCCTGGCGCGCCGCATCCGGCGAGCTCACGGTGATGAACGCCTACTGCGAGCACCTGGGCGCGCACCTGGGGTATGGCGGCAAGGTCGTCGGCGAGGTGCTGCAGTGCCCGTTCCACGGTTGGCAGTGGAGCGCCGAGGGTCGCAACGTCTGCATCCCGTACCAGGACCGGCCCAACCGCGGCCGCCGCATTCGGACCTACCCGGTGGTGGAGCGCAACGCGTCGGTGTACATCTGGCACGACCTGGAGCGCCGCGAACCCTACTTCGACGTGCCGGACGTGTTCACCGCGTTCGGCGACGGCAGCAGCGCGGACGACTACTACCCGCAGCAGCGGCTCTATCGCGAAAGCCTGGAACTGCACCCGCAATACGTGCTGGAGAACGGGGTGGACTTCGCGCACTTCAAGTTCGTGCACAACACCCCGATCGTGCCGGTGTTCACCCGCCACGACTTCGCCGAGCCGGTGTCCTACGTCGACTTCACCATCACGTTCGAGGGCGACGACGGGCAGAAGATCGAGGACGTCAACAGCGGCGTGCAAGCCATCAACGGCGGTCTGGGCATCGCGGTGACCAAGAGCTGGGGCATGATCGACAACCGCACCATTTCGGCGATCACGCCGATCGACGAGTTCACCTCCGATGTGCGCTTCATGGTCTACATCGGCCACACACCGCACAAGGACCCGGACCGCGCCGCCACCAAGGCGGACGAATTCGGGCGCGAGGTCATCCGCCAGTTCGAGCAGGACATCGAGATCTGGCGGCACCAGCGGTATTCGGACCCACCCGCGCTGGCCACCGACGAGTACGAGGGCTTCACCGCAATCCGCAAGTGGGCCAAGCAGTTCTATCCCGAGGCGTTCGCAACGCAGGAAGGCTCAAGGCAATGAGTACAGCACCGGTTCGCGTCTTTCAGGTTGGAAGCGGCAACGTCGGCACCGAGATGATCAAGCGGATCGCCACCCAGCCCGACATCGAACTCATTGGCGTGCACTGCTATTCGCCGGAGAAGGTCGGTAAGGACACCGGCGAGTTCGCCGGCTTGGCGCCCAACGGGGTGGCCTTCACCGGGACGGTCGAGGAGATCATCGCCGCCAAGCCGGACGTGCTGACGTTCCACGGGGTGTTCCCGGACGAGGACCTCTACGTCAAGGTGCTCGAGGCCGGCATCAACATCGTCACCACAGCCGACTGGATCACCGGCTGGCATCGCGACAAGAATCACCCGCATCCCTCGGGCAAGCCGGTGACCCAGCTGTTGGCGGAGGCCGCCGAGAAGGGCGGCGCAACCTTTTACGGGACCGGGATGAACCCCGGGCTGAACCAGATCCTGGGCGTGGTGTGCTCGGCAGACGTCGCCGACATCGAGAACGTGACCACCATCGAGTCCGTCGATGTGTCATGCCACCACTCCAAGGACACCTGGATCGAGGTGGGTTACGGCCAGCCGGTCGACGACCCCGAAATTCCGTCGAAGCTCGAGAAGTACACCCGCGTCTTCGCCGACAGCGTGTACATGATGGCCGACTGTTTCGACCTGACGCTCGACGAGGTCAAGTTCAGCTACGAGCTCGGCGCGTGCACCAAGGACGTCGACCTGGGCTGGTACACGCTGCCCAAGGGTTCGCTGGGTGGTAACTACATCAAGTACCAGGGCATGGTCGACGGCGTGCCGCGGGTCGAGACGCACCTGGAATGGCAGATGACCCCGCACACCGACCCGAGCTGGAACATCAAGGGCTGCTACATCACTCAGATCAAGGGCGATCCGTGCATCTACAACAAGCACATGATCTTCCCCAAGCCCGGCGTCGACCTGTCCAACCCGGACAACTTCGCCTCGATCGGGATGACCGTCACCGGCATGCCCGCGCTGGCCTCGATCAAGTCGGTGGTGGCGGCACCGCCGGGACTGATCACCAGCGCCGACCTGCCGCTGCGCGGATTCGCCGGGCGGTTCAAGAAGTAGGCCCGTCACGGCGACGCACCGTCGTCGAAGAGGCGTTCGGGATGGTGAAAGTCGTTGGTGCGCGCGCCGCGGTCCAGCTGCGGCGGCGGGATCCACTGGGTGCGGCCTCGTGGCGTTTTGCTTGTCCGCCAGCCTCTTCCGGCCAGCTTGTGATGCGGCGCGCAGGCGAAAGTGAGGTTGTTCGCGTCCGTCGTGCCGCCGGCCGCCCACTCAGCGCAATGATGCACCTCGCACCAATAGCCGGGGGCGTCGCAGCCGGGGTAACTGCAGCCGCGGTCGTGCGCGTACAAGACGATGCGCTGATCCGGTGTGGCAATGCGCCGCGACCGGCCGAGATACAGTGGGCGGCTCGAGTGCTCGTCGAATACGGCGAGGTAGTGGTAGGCGTGGCGGGCCATCCGGATCACATCGCGCATCGGTAGCAGCGTTCCGCCGCCGGTCACCGCGCGCCCCACCCCCGCCGTCAGTTCCTGCAGGGTGGTCGACACGATGACGGTCACCGGCAATCCGTTGTGCTGACCCAGTTTCGGATCGCCCAGCTGGCCTCGCACCAGGGCGTTGAGTGCGTCGTGTTGGCGCTGGGCGGGACTGCGCATGTCGCGGCGGGCGCGCTCATCATCGGGTTGGCCTGTAACGCAAGGCGTTTCGTCGTCGGGGTTGCACATCCCCGGAGCCGCAAACCTGGACAGCCATGCGTCGAGGTTGGCGCGCAGCTCGTGTGAGGCGACCAGCTTCCCGATGCTCATCCCATCGGGTCGTTGGCCGCACCAGCTGAACCCGCGCTGGCGTGCACGGTCGGCGTCGGAGAACGTTCCATCCGGGTTGATCCGCAGGGCGCACTGGTGTGCGAGCTTCTGCAACTGATCGGGGCGCAGCCGACGGGCCTGATCGGCCAGGAATCGCTCGGCGTCGTCCACCGTGGCAGCGGGGACCGAGTCCGGGAGATCCCGGACGAACGTCTGGATCACGCGCAGGTGCTGACCGTCGAGCAGCCCGTCGCGCCACGCCACGGCCGTAGCCGGCAATTGTGGCGGCAGCTCCGCGCCGGTGAGGGTCAAGTGCGGAGACAGCTCGGTGGCGTCGCGGAGCCGACGGCACGCCTCGGCATAGCTGATCCGCAGCCGGTCGGCGACCACTTTGTGCACCGGGCCGCCGATGTCGGCGGGATCCGCCGCCGCCAAACCGGCGATCAGGTCGTGGCTCATCGCGATCTGTCGCCGGCGCGAGGCCTCCATCCGTTCGAGCACGCGCAGCCGGACTGCGGGGCTCAGCGCGTCGAAGTCCAGGCCGCGGATCGCCGCATCGGCGGCATCCTGGGCATCCAGCGCGGCGGCCACCTCAGCGGGGACCTCGATCGAATGCATGTTCGAATGCTACGGGCGCGGCGCGACGAGGGAGGCGGATCGCGCCGCGGTTGTGGATGAACCTCGAACTGTGCACAGCGCGCCCCGGACTCGGATTGCGCGTGGGCGTCGGAGCGTTTTTCGCGACGGCGCTGCGGGTAACCACCCGTGGTGCGCGCGAGATTCGTCATTGCGCCAGCCGCGGTCGCCACGGCCATCGCCGCCATCGCCGCATGCTCATCTGCCACCGGTTCGGCCGACTCCACGCCAGACAGTCCACCGTTCCCGATCGGTCAGATGGGCGTGCCCGTGCATGTGCAGGCGGCCAGCGGCGCGACCGCCGACATCACCGTCAACAGCGCGACGTGGTTCCCGCCGGGATGCACCTCGCATTTCGCGAGTCCGACGCCTGGGTCCGCATGCAACGTGGTGGAACTGACTATCACCGCGACGTCCCACCGGTTCTTCAAGCTCGACCAGCACTACATGTTCGCCGGATACGGCGGCGGCAATCAGCCATGGACCCATCCCGACGACGCGCCCCAGCCGTCAACGCTTGCGGTCGACTTCCGCAGGCTCGACAAGATGCCCCCGCTGGTCACGGGCGGCCTACACGACGGGCAGACCGCGCACGGATTTGTCGGCTTCGCGATGCCGACGGCCGGCGAGCTGTACCTCACGATCAACGATCCCGAGCAGCCCGCGCCCTACACCGAAGCGGGCTTCATCGTCCACACCTGATCGCGCGAAACGCACGGTCGAGTCGCCACGCAACAACTCGACGCACACCGCGGCGCAGAAACGTCCCGGTCTAGGGTGAAGGCCATGCGGGTAGGAGTGCTGGGAGCCAAGGGCAAGGTCGGGTCGGCGATGGTGGCGGGCGTGCAGGCCGCCGGGGATCTGAGCTTGTCCGCCGAGGTGGACGCCGGCGATCCGATGAGCCTGCTGACCGAGGGCAACGCCGAGGTCGTCATCGACTTCACCCACCCCGACGTGGTGATGGACAATCTGAAGTTCGTCATAGACAACGGAATTCATGCCGTCGTGGGGACCACGGGCTTCACCGCCGAGCGGCTGCAGCAGGTGCAGGATTGGCTCGCCGACAGCCCGGGCACGTCGGTGCTGATCGCGCCGAACTTCGCGATCGGGGCGGTGCTGTCGATGCACTTCGCCAAGCAGGCGGCGCCCTTCTTCGACTCGGCAGAGGTCATCGAGCTGCATCACCCGCACAAGGCCGACGCACCGTCGGGAACCGCGACGCGCACCGCGAAACTGATCGCCGAGTCGCGAAAAGACTTGCCGCCCAACCCCGATGCCACCAGCACCAGCCTGCCGGGCGCGCGTGGCGCGGACGT
>NZ_LZMG01000434.1:0-11795 GCF_001673615.1 Mycobacterium sp. 1245499.0 | reverse complement strand
CGCGTTCGGCGGGGCCTGGAACGCATTCACCAAAAACCCTGTGGCGCTGATCGTTTCGGCTCTCGTCTACGGGGTGCCTGGATACTCGGGAGGTTGGCTCATGTCCGTCCTTGCTGTCGGATTTCCAAGTGTGGCGAAGTTTCCTTGAGAAAACGCCCGCGGAACTCGGCAACCGGAACTTAGCAAAGATGGGCCGTGGGTGCCGGGATTGCCGGCTACGGGCCCCCACCCGGCTACGGGGCGCCGCCCCGGCCCGCGTTCAGCGTCGGTGACGCGTTCGGCTGGGCCTGGAACGCATTCACCAAAAACCCTGTGGCGCTGATCGTTTCGGCTCTCGTCTACGGGGTGCTGTTCGGCATCGCGTCCGCCCTGGTCGGCCTGAGTCAAAGCGTGGGTTCCACCACGAACAGCTCCGACGACGACTACTTCACCTTCACCGCGAACCTCAACGGCGGTGGGCTGGCGCTGCTCATCCTCGGCTATCTGGTCGCCTACCTCGTAGGGGCGTTCGCCCAGTCCGCTTTCCTGTCCGGCTGCCTGGATCTGGCCGACGGACGGCCGGTGTCCATCGGGTCCTTCTTCAAGCCGCGCAACTTCGGCACGGTGTTTCTGGCCGCGCTGCTGGTCGGCATCCTCACCTCGATCGCCTCGGCGTTGTGCTTCCTGCCCGGGCTGATCCTGGGGATCTTTGCCCAATTCACCATCCCCTACGCCATCGACCGGTCCGAGCAGCCGATCAAGGCCCTCACCTCCAGCTTCTCCACCGTCACAGCGAACTTCGGCAACGCCCTGCTGGTCTGGCTGGTCGAGGTGGCGCTGTTCTTGGTGGGCTTCCTGGTGTGCGGCGTCGGCCTGCTGGTGGCGGCCCCGGTCGCCTCCCTGTTCGGGATCTACGCCTACCGCAAGCTATCCGGCGGACATGTGGTCCCGGTGCAGCAGGCGGGATACCAGTCCGGTCCGCCGCCCGGGCCCGCGCCGGCCTAGCGCCGCGCGCAGGTCTTTCGATTACGGCCGCGCTCGCCGCGTTTGCGGTGCGCTGCGCCGGGTCGGCGCGTGTGATGGGATCGGCGATTATGAACATCAAAGTGGCGCTGGGGCTCCCCTCCGGCCACACCTTTGATTGGCCTTTGCCGACATGACATTCGGCACCGGCGCACCGGCTGGACCCGGCTCGATGGCGGGCACCGCACGCTATGACGCCGACCGGCTGCTGGCCGGCTACCGCGCCGCGCGCGCCCAGCAAGCGCTGTTCGACCTGCGGCACGGCCCGGCGAGCGGCTACGACGAATTCGTCGACGGGGACGGCAACGTCCGCCCGGCGTGGGGCGAACTGGCCGACGCCATCGCCGAGCGTGGCCGCGCCGGGCTGGACCGGCTGCGCTCGGTGGTGCGCGACCTGATCGACAACGACGGCATCACCTACACCGACGTCGAGCCCGGCGGCCGGGCCCTAGAGCCCAGACCCTGGCAGCTGGACACCCTGCCGATCGTGCTGTCCGCGGCCGACTGGGAGGTGCTCGAGGCCGGCCTGCTGCAGCGGTCCCGGGTGCTCGACGCGGTGCTGGCCGACCTGTACGGGCCGCGCAGCCTGCTCACCGAGGGCGTGCTGCCCCCGGAACTGCTGTTCGGTCATCCCGGCTACGTGCGCGCGGCCAACGGCATCGAAATCCCGGGCCGTCACCAGCTTTTCATGCACGCCTGCGATGTCAGCCGACGACCGGACGGCGCCTTCATGGTCAACGGCGACCGCACCCAGGCCCCGTCCGGCGCCGGGTACGCCCTGGCCGACCGGCGCGTCGTCGCGCACTCGATTCCCGACCTCTACGAACGAATCGCGCCGCGGCCCACGACACCGTTCGCCCAGGCGCTGCGGCTGGCGCTGATCGACGCCGCACCCGATGACGCCCAGGACCCCGTGGTGGTGGTGCTGTCGCCGGGCATCTACTCCGAGACCGCGTTCGATCAGGCCTATCTGGCCACCCTGCTGGGTTTCCCGATGGTGGAAAGCGCCGACCTGGTGGTGCGCGACGGCATGTTGTGGATGCGCTCGCTGGGCACCTTGAAACGCGTCGACGTGGTGCTCCGCCGGGTCGACGCCGACTACACGGATCCGCTGGACCTGCGCGCCGACTCCCGGCTCGGGGTGGCCGGTCTGGTGGAGGCGCAGCACCGCGGGACGGTGACCGTGGTCAACACCCTGGGCAGCGGGATCCTGGAAAACCCTGGGCTACTGCGCTTTCTGCCCGCCATGGCCGAGCACCTGCTGGCCGAAACCCTGCAGCTGCCCACCGCGCAGGTCTATTGGGGCGGCATCGCCAGTGAACGCTCACACCTGCTGGGCAAGCTGTCGTCGTTGTTAGTGAAGTCCACCGTCGGCGCGGAAACCATTGTCGGCCCGGCGCTTTCGTCACACCAGCTGAGCCGGTTGGCCGCGCGCATCGAGGCGATGCCCTGGCAGTGGATCGGCCAGGAGCTGCTGCAGTTCTCGTCCGCGCCCACCGACCACGCCGGCGTGCTGTCGTCGGCGGGCGTCGGCATCCGGCTGTTCACCGTCGCCCAGCGGGGCGGTTACGCGCCGATGATCGGCGGCATCGGTTATGTGCTGGCCCCCGGGCCGGCCGCGTATGTCTTGAAAACCTCTGCGGCGAAGGATGTCTGGGTGCGGCCCACCGAGCGGGCACACGCCGAGGCGATCAGCCTTCCGACGCCGGAGGCACCGGCGAAGACGGCCGCGGGCACCTGGGCCGTCAGCTCACCACGCGTGTTGTCCGACCTGTTCTGGATCGGCCGTTACGGTGAGCGAGCGGAAAGCATGGCGCGGCTGCTCATCGTCGCCCGCGACCGGTTCCACGTCTACCGCCACCATCAGCAGAGCGAGGAAAGCGAATGCGTGCCGGTGCTGATGACGGCGCTGGGCCGCATCACCGGCACCGACATCGCGGCCGACAGCGACGGCGACCACGCCGAAATGATCGCCATCGCCCCGTCCACGCTGTGGTCGCTCACCGTCGATCCGCACCGGCCCGGCTCCCTGGTGCAATCGGTGGAGGGTCTGGCGCTGGCGGCGCGGGCGGTGCGCGACCAGATGTCCAACGACACCTGGATGGTGCTGGCCGGCGTGGAGCGCGCGCTGGCGCTGAAAAGCGAACCGCCGGAATCGCTTTCGGAGGCCGACGCGCTGCTTACCGGGGCGCAGACCCAGACGCTGGCCGGCATGCTGACGCTGTCGGGGGTGGCCAACGAGTCGATGGTGCGCGACGTGGGCTGGACGATGATGGACATCGGCAAGCGGATCGAACGCGGGCTGTGGCTGACGGCGCTGCTGGGGGCCACCCTGACCGTGGTCCGCGGCGCCGCGGCCGAACAAACCATCATCGAGTCCACCCTGGTGGCGTGCGAGTCCTCGGTCATCTATCGGCGCCGCACGGTGGGCAAGGTCAGCGTGGCCGCCATGGCCGAACTGATGCTGTTCGACGCGCAGAACCCGCGGTCGCTGCTGTACCAGGTGGAGCGGTTGCGGATCAACCTCAAGGACCTGCCCGGCTCCTCGGGCTCGTCGCGCCCGGAACGGCTGGTGGATGAGATCGGCACGCTGCTGCGGCGGTCCCATCCCGCCGAGCTGGAACGGGTCAGCGACGACGGCCGCCGCGCCGAGTTGGCGGAGCTGCTCGATGCGGTGCATGTCGAGCTGCGCAACCTGGCCGAGGTCATCACCACCACCCAGCTCACGCTGCCCGGTGGCATGCAACCACTGTGGGGTCCCGGCGTACGTCGGGCGATGCCGGCCTAGCCGGACGACGATGCGGCCTAGCCGGCGATCGCCGCGGGTCCCCTGGCCTCCGAGGTGATCTCGTCGATCACGGTGTGGATGAACTTCATCTTCTCCAGCACCGCGGCCGGCAGCACGAACGGGTAGAGGTCGTCGTGGCCCATCGAACGGTTCACCATGTTCAGCGACCACGACAACGGCAGCCACATGTCGATGATCGTCTGAAAAGCGCTGGGCCCCAAGACCGGCCGGTCGAAGGTCGCCGTCGCCGGTGCGAATCCGCACCACGCCGAGGTGTCCAGCGCGTCGCGGATGTGCAGGTAGTGGGCGAACGTCTCGGCCCAGTCCTCGGCGGGATGCATGGTCGCATACGACGACACGAAGTCGTCCTGCCATCCCTGCGGCGGGCCGTCGCTGTAGTGGCGGTCCAGCGCCGCCTGGTAGTCGGCGTCGGGATCGCCGAACAGCTCGTTGAACTGCGCCAGGTAGTCGCTCGACGGGGCGATCAACCGGTAGAAGTAGTAGTGCCCGATCTCGTGGCGGAAGTGCCCGAGCAGGGTGCGGTAGGGCTCGTCCATCTCGACCCGCAGCTGCTCGCGGTGCACGTCGTCGCCTTCGGCCAAATCCAGTGTGATGACGCCGTTGTCGTGTCCGGTCATCACCTTCTCCTTGGCGCTGGACAGCAGATGAAACGCCAGGCCCTGCTGCGGATCCTCGTCGCGGCCGATGATCGGCAGCTTCAGCTCGTGCAACTCGACGATCAGCCGGCGCTTGGCCGCCTCGGCCCGGGCGAACTCGGCCAGCCCGGCGGTGTCGGCGTCGTTGGGGCGCACCGTGGTCAGCGAGCACGACTCGCACAGCCGGCCGTAGTTGTTCTTCGGCACCAGCCAATTGCACTCGGCCAGATGCAGGTTGCCGCACAGCTGGTACTCGTCGGCGTCCACGGCGCCGGCGTGCTCGCCTTCGTTGCCCCGGGCGATCACCAGCAGTGCCATCTGGTTGAGGGAGAAGCCCAGTGCGCTGCCGCACGACAGGCACGCCGAATTCTCGAATGCCAGACGCTGACCGCAGTTGGGGCAGTGGAAATCACGCATAAAGCACATCACCTTCGAAAGGCACCACGTCGACGGCGACGTCGATCACGCTGTGTTCTGAGTTGGTATAGATGATCCCCCGCAGCGGCGGGACGTCGGCGTAGTCGCGTCCCCGGCCCACGACGATGTAGCGCTCGTCGACCATCTGGTCGTTGGTGGGATCAAGCCCCAGCCACTCGAATTGGCCTGCCTGCTGCGGTGTCCACACCGCCGCCCAGGCGTGGGTGGCGTCGATGCCGATCATTCGATCCTTTCCGGGTGGCGCGTCGGTGGCCAGGTATCCGGAAACGTAACTGGCCGCCAGACCGTTGGCTCGCAGGCAGGCGATCGCCAGCCTGGCAAAGTCTTGACATACCCCTTCCCGGGCGGCCAGAACCTCTTTGACTCCGGTGGAAATCGTTGTCGATCCCGACCGGTAGGTGAAGTCGGTGAAGATGCGCGACGTCAGATCCCGCAGCACCTCGATCAAGGGACGGCCGGGGGTGAAGCTGGACGCCGCGTAGTCGCGGATCTCGTCGGTGATCTCGGGCGGATTCAGGTCCAGGGTGAACTCGGTCGCCAGCGCCCCGCTGCGTCCGACCGGACGGGCCGATTCCCACGGTTGGGCCGCCGGCCCGGCGCCGTACAGGTCCGGGCCGGGCGGGTAGACGTCGACGATCGAATCGCTGGTCACCTTCAGGGCGCGGTGCGGCTCGGTGACATGGAAGTAGGAGCTGACGTTGCCGTAGCTGTCCTCGCTGGTGGAGCTGTCGCCGGGGGCCGGCTCGATCATCAGCCGGTGCGCGACGCAGCGCTGCCGCAGCGAGTCGCGCGGGGTGAGGAATCCGCGACCGTAAGAGCTGGTCACGACGTCGGAGTAGCGGTACTCGGTGCGGTGGGTCACCCGATGGCGACGGGCGGCCCCGCCGCCGTGTCCGCCTGGTTCTGCTGGCAAGCGCGTCCTCCTGTCCACCGCTGATCTCATCACATGCCGCCCGCTCGCGTGGGGTCCGCAGACCGCGCGGTTGGCCACCGTTTGCCGATCCGGCGGCACTCACGCCAAAACGGGAGCACAATCGTGTTGTGGCCACGTGGGGCGAGGTCGCCCGCATCGTTGGTGAGCTGGCACTCACCTCCGAGCCGTCACCGCACGACTGGCGGGTCGGCAAGAAGTTGCTGGCCTGGGAGCGGCCGCTGCGGCCGTCGGAACGTGAGGCGCTGGAACGCAACGGTCTCCCATCCCCGCAGGGCGACATCCTCGGTGTCCGGGTGTCCGACGAGGGCGTGAAGTTCGCGCTGATCGACGACGAACCGCGGATCTACTTCACCACCCCGCATTTCGACGGCTATCCCGCGGTGCTGGTCAACCTGGCCGAGATCTCGGTGCGCGACCTCGAGGACCTGATCACCGAGGCGTGGCTGACCCAGGCCCCGCGCAAGTTGGTCCAGGAGTTCCTGGCCGACTCGCGCTGAATCGCTCACACGGTTCGAAGGTCGATGACCCGTTGCAGGTCATCGACGCAGGCGCTGACGACGTCCGCGAGGATCACCTGCGCCTTCTCCCGCGCCCCGGACTGCAGTTGCGCGGCGTGGTGGCGCGCCGAGGCCGTGTACGCGCACGCGCCCGCGGGGTCGGGATCGGCCAGCGCGGTCGCCGCCGCCAGCACCACCAGCACGGTGTGCACGGACTGCGGCAGGCGCCCGCGCCCGCCGTCTTCACCGGGTGCGACGGCGCGGACCAGCTGGAGCACCGAACCGGCCAACAGCGCCACGTGCACAGCCTGATGGTCGGCCGCCGAGATCGCCTCCCGCAGCCCCCAGCGCCGCGGCGCGATGGTGACGACGTGACGCGCGGTGGTGCGCGCCTCGAGCAGCCCGCTGAGCTGTTCGTGCACCCGGTCGACGGCCGCCAGCGGCCAATCCGGCGGCGGCGCCTTGCGTCCGGCGGCGACGTCCGCCGCCCGCGCCATTACGTCGTGCAGCACGCCGAGCACCCCGACGCGTGCGTTGCGCAGCACCTTGCGCGGGTCTGCGGGGAACAGCAGGACGGCGAAGACGATGGCCACCGCACCACCGATCAGCGCGTCGAAGATACGTTCAAACCCGACGCCGCCGCGGTACAGCGCCAGCACCAGGATCGCCGACACCACCGTCTGGTTGGCGAACATCATCCCGTGCCCGATGAAGCCGCCCCCGATGAACACCGCGGCGCCCAGCGCCACCACGGCGGCGACCCCGATGGGCACGTCCCCCGGCCCGAGCAGGCCCTGCACCAGCGAGCCCACCCCGATACCCAGGGTCACCCCGATCATCATCTGGATGGCGCGCTGCGCCCGGAGCACGTTGCTGGTCGACAACGACACCGCGGCGGCGATCGGCGCGAAGAACGGCTGCGGGTGCTGCAGGACGTCATGGGCCAAATACCAGGACAGGCCCGCGGCCACCGCGGTCTGCACCAGGTTGAACCAGACCGTCCGCAGCCGCTTACTGCCGGCACGCGCGACCGCGGCAACCAACGAGGGCGCCGCCGGCCGCGAAGTGCCCACCGGCTAGGTCCGGATTAACTCGAACAGCGGGATCACCCGGCTGGTCTTGGCCTGGTACTCGGCGAAGCCCGGCGCGACGGCGGTGACCTTGTCGAAGAGCGCGGCGCGCTCGTCGGCGGGCAGCTCGCGCGCGGTCACGTCGAACGCTTGCACCCCCTGCGGGGCGCCGACCTCGACCCGCGCCTGGGGGTTGGCCCGCAGGTTGTGCACCCAGGCCGGGTCCTTGGGCGCGCCGGCGAAGGAGCCGATGATGATGAGCTTGCCGTCGATCTCGAAATAGGCCAGCGGCGACACCCGGGGCTGGCCCGACTTGGCGCCGGTGGTGTGCAGCAACAGCAGGCTGGCGCCCTCGAACTGGCCGCCGACCTTGCCGTCGTTGGCCCGGAATTCGTCGATGATGCTCTTGTTGAATGCGTTGACGTTCTCGGCGTCAGGGGTTTGAGTCATGCCCGGTCAACCTTGCCCGGCTCGGCGTCTATTCCGCTCGACAAACACCCGGACACGGTAATGGGTTTTGACGGCGGCTGAAAGCCGCCGATGAAACGGCGACCTCACGGCCAGGCCGAGGCAAAGGTGATCACCAGGACATCGCGCTGGGCCGGCATCGAGCCGTCGATCGGCCGGATCGGGGACACTCCGTGCAGGGTGCGACGGTCGTCGCCCAGCAGCAACGCGCCGGGATCGGCCAGCGTCGTCACCAGCAGCTCTCGGCCGTCGGCGTCGCACACCGTGCTCTCGCCGCCGCTGGCGTTGCGCCGCCCCACCAGCAGGGAGCTGACCAGGGTGACGCCGTCGCGGTGCATGCCCTCGGGCGTCGGGCGCCCGCCCTGCTCCATCGAGGACAGGGTGCGAAACGGATGCACCTTGACGTTCCAGTTCACGACGTCGTCCAGGGCCGACGCGACCCGGGACAGTAGCCCGATCACCTTGTACAGCAAGGGATCCCCGGCGAACGCGGCCGTCAGCGGCTCAAACTCGCGCTGCCTGCCGACGTAGAGGGGGTTGGAGTCCTCCGGCTGCACGAACGTGTGCTCGGGAATGGGGCGCAGCGCCCCGTCACGAAACGAGTACTGGCCGTAGCGACGCAGCCGCCGCACCCCCAACTCCGCCGCGTACGCGTCGGGCGCCAGCCGTTCCCAGTGCCGGGCGAACCGCTTCCAGTCCTCACGCCCCGCACCCAGGCTTCGCTTCACCTCGACGGCGGGCAGCAGCGCGGCTCCGGCCATGGCAACCTGCTGGGCCGCGGCGGCCACCGGGTCGGCGTTCGCCCGCTGCACGGAAAGAATGCGGGTCACCGCGCGGGGATACCGCACCGGGCGAGCCGCAAACCCGCTCGCCTTCGGGGTAACGCTGCCGGGCCGGGCGCATCTCGGGCAGGATATGCAGCATGGCCGATCAACCCGAGGTGCGCAGCGACAAAATCACCGTGCCGCAACGCATGGACGCGAACCACGTGCGCGCGCTGGCGATGCAGAAGGCGCAACACAAGGTGAGGCGGGGCCACCGGGTGTCCGATCTGGAACTCGGTGACAGCAGCCCAGTTGGCGGCCAAGACGTGGAGTGGTCTTACACCTACCGAGTGGTATAGGCGCCGCTAACCGCGCCCGGGCTTGGCGTCTATCCCGGACTCCTTGCGCTGCTGCGCGGTGATCGGCGCGGGCGCCTCGGTGAGCGGGTCCACGCCGCCGCCGGTCTTCGGGAAGGCGATCACCTCGCGGATCGAGTCGACGCCGGACAGCAGCGCGTTGATCCGGTCCCAGCCGAACGCGATCCCGCCGTGCGGGGGCGCACCAAAGGTGAACGCCTCCAACAGGAATCCGAACTTCTCCTGGGCCTCGGCGTGGTCCAGGCCCATCACCGCGAACACCCGTTCCTGGATGTCGCGGCGGTGGATACGAATCGACCCGCCGCCGATCTCGTTGCCGTTGCAGACGATGTCGTACGCGTCGGCGAGCACGTTGCCGGTATCGGTCTCGATGTCGCCCTCGTGGCCGGGCTTCGGCGAGGTGAACGCGTGATGCACGGCGGTCCACGCCCCCGAGCCGACGGCCACGTCACCCGCGGCGGTCGCGTCGTCGGCCGGCTCGAACAGCGGCGGGTCCACCACCCAGACGAACGCCCAGGCGCCCGCGTCGATCATTCCCAGCCGGTGGGCGATCTCGCCGCGCGCGGCCCCCAGCAGCGCCCGCGACGGCTTCGGCGGACCGGCCGAGAAGAAGACGCAGTCGCCCGGCTTGGCCCCGACATGGGCGGCCAGGCCGTCACGTTCGGCGTCGGACAGGTTCTTGGCGACCGGACCCCCCAGCGTGCCGTCGTCGGCGATCAGCACGTAGGCCAGTCCGCGGTGACCGCGCTGCTTGGCCCACTCCTGCCAGCCGTCCAGCGTGCGCCGCGGCTGTGATGCCCCACCGGGCATCACCACCGCACCGACATACGGCGCCTGGAAGACGCGAAATGTGGTGTCTTTGAAGAACTCTGTGCAGTCGACCAGCTCGAGGCCGAAGCGCAGGTCGGGCTTGTCGGAGCCGAATCGCCGCATCGCGTCGGCGTAGCTGATCCGTGGGATGGGTCTGGGAATCTCATACCCGATCAACGCCCACAGCGCGGACAGGATCTCCTCGGAGATGGCGATGATGTCCTCGGCGTCGACGAAGCTCATCTCCATGTCGAGCTGGGTGAACTCCGGCTGGCGGTCGGCGCGGAAATCCTCGTCGCGGTAGCAGCGGGCGATCTGGTAGTAGCGCTCCATGCCGGCCACCATCAGCAACTGCTTGAACAGCTGCGGACTCTGCGGCAGGGCGTAGAACGAGCCGGGGTGCAGGCGGGCCGGCACCAGGAAGTCGCGCGCGCCTTCGGGGGTCGAGCGGGTGATCGTCGGGGTTTCGATCTCGACGAAGTCATGCTGGGCGAGCACCGACCGTGCCGCGGCATTCACCTTGGAGCGCAACCGGATTGCCTCGGCCGGCCCGTCGCGGCGCAGGTCCAGATAGCGATACTTGAGCCGCAGCTCCTCGCCGGCGGGCTCGTCGAGCTGGAACGGCAGCGGCGCGCTCTCCCCCAGCACCGTCAGCGACGTGGCGTTGACCTCGATGTCGCCGGTGGCGATCTCGGGGTTGGCGTTGCCCTCCGGGCGGATCTCGACCACACCGGAGACCGCGACGCAGAACTCGGCGCGCAACCGGTGCGCCTGGGCCAGCACGTCCTCGGCGCGGAACACCACCTGGGCGATCCCCGAGGCGTCGCGCAGATCGATGAAGATGACGCCTCCGTGGTCGCGGCGGCGGGCCACCCAGCCCGCCAGCGTCACCTGCTGCCCGGCGTCGCTATTCCTCAGCGAACCCGCGGCATGACTGCGCAGCACAAAAGACTCCTCTTCACCCGGCCAGAACGAGTGCCCAGTCTAAAGGAGGTAATTTCGGTGGCATCGCCACAGACGCTGCTACCAACATCGCCCTGGTCGGTCCCGGCGCCGTCGGCACGACGGCCGCCGCCCTGCTACATCGGGCCGGCCACTCCGTCATCGTGTGCGGGCGCACCCCGCGCGACGTGATCGAAGTGCGACCCGACGGCGCCGACCCGATCGTCGTGCCGGGTCCCGTGCACACCGATCCGGCCGAGGTGACCGGGCCGGTGGACGTGGTGTTGCTGGCCGTCAAGGCCACCCAGACCGAGGCGGCGGGCGGCTGGCTGGCCCGGCTGTGCGACGTCCACACCATCGTCGTGGTGCTGCAAAACGGTGTGGAGCAGGTCGAACAGGTGCAGCCGCTGTGCCCGCAATCCCCCGTCATCCCCGGGATCGTGTGGTACTCGGCCCAGATGCAGCCCGAAGGCTGGGTGCGGTTGCGCACCGAACCGGCCCTGGTGCTGCCCAGCGGGCCGTCGGCGGAGGCCGTCGCCGAGCTGCTGCGCGACGCCGGGTGCCGGGTGGACTGCGACCCCGACATCATCACCGCGGCCTGGCACAAGCTGCTCACCAACGCCCTGGCCGGCTTCATGGCACTGGCGCGCAGGCGGTCCGGGATGTTCCGCCGCGACGACGTCGCCGCCCTGGCGCGCCGCTACGTCGCCGAATGCCTGGCCGTCGCGCGGGCCGAGGGCGCCCGGCTGGCCGACGGCGTGGTCGACGAGTTGGTGGACATGTTCCGCAACGTCGCCGAGGACATGAGCACCTCGATCCTGACCGACGCCGAACATCAGCGGCGGATGGAATGGGACATCCGCAACGGCGTGATCATCCGCAAGGGCCGGGCCCACGGCCTGGCCACGCCGATCAGCGACGTGATAGTGCCCTTACTGGCCGCGGCCAGCGACGGCCCCGGCTAGATTGATTTCATGTTCCCCTGCGAGCGCGTGGATCTGAACTTCATCGACTCGGCACCGTTCGTCTTCAGCAACAGCGTCGACCTG